>CAZHIK010000863.1:0-4310 GCA_964532635.1 uncultured Enterobacterales bacterium | reverse complement strand
ATAGGGAACCTCCGGCGCGCAGAGTATAGCCGGATCGGTCAAGGATCGCGGGTTTTCGTTACCCCTCAGCCCCCCGCCCGCGCCCCCGGCATCAGCGCCCTCACTGGGCTAGGCTTGTCCCTATGGCCCTCCGCACCCCACGCCATCGTCTCGAGTGTCCCAACTGCGGCGCCCCCCTGCGCTGGAAGGGCGAAGCCCCCGTGGTGGCCTGCCGCTACTGCGACACCCACGTGCACACCCCCAGCGGCACCATCACCGAGGAGCCCGCCGAGATCCGCAGCGAAGGCGGAAAGGGCGCCTGCGCCATCTTCCTGCTCGTGCTGGGTATCAACCTCCTGGTGGGCCTCATCGCCTTCGTCAGCAGCCTGGTCACCGACGGCCCAGGCAAGATGCTGGGTGTGCCCATGGACACGCTGGCGACCCTCGACCTCGCGAGCAGCCCTCGGGCGGCAGCCGAGCACCTCGGCCTGCGCTGCGAAGATGACGCCGACAGCCTCCACGTGCCGCTGCGGGGGACCGACCTGGAGTTTGCCAGCCTACACTGGGAGGACGCCGACTCCCAACACGTCTCGAGCTTCGGCCTACACAACCTCGAGGGGCACCCCGAGCTGGCCGCCGTCGTCGCAGCCCTCGAGGCCACGCTGGGCCGCCGCCTGGTTCGCGACGACGACGGTCGCCACAGCTGGCGCTGGGCCGATGCAAGCCTCAACATGGCCGCCGACGGTTCCCACCTGGGTTTTCACGCCGATCCCGACGACGATCCCCACTGGGAGTACCGCACCCGCCTGATGTGGACAGTGCTCATCGCCGCCTCGTCGGGCCAACAGGCCCAGCTCGAGGCCAACACCCGCAAGGCCTGGTTGGCCCACGGCTACGACTTGAGCGAGCTGGCCGCCATGGACCTGCGCTACGACGTGGACGGCGCCCGCAGCTACGTCCCGGCCGCCTTCCCCGGAGCCCACGAGAGCGTGTTCTCCAGCCTGGACTTCGAGATCCCCCTGGCCCACGCCTGGTTCGGCCACGCCGAGCTGTCCTGGCCCAACGAGCAGGGGGCCAGGATCGAGACCACCTACCTGCGCCCGCCCCCCAGCCACGACGGCTTTCCCGACCAGGCTGGCATCAAGCGCTGCCTGGACGGTGCCCTGGGCCCGGGAGAGCGGCGCAGCCAGGACCACCTGGCCGGCACCTGGTCCGCGGACTGGGACCTGCCCGATGGCAGCTGGATCCACCTGAGCCCCAACCTCCTGCAGCTCCGCCGCCCGCGGAGCGACAAGCTCGCTCCACCTCTGGCCTGGAGCGAGCCCCTGAGCGCCCTCCACGACTGCGAACCCGGCTGATTCGCCCCTCGGAAATGGTGTTGAGCCACGGAAGTGGCGGTGCCGGGCCGTGGATCTCGAGGTACGCTGGCGATAGCCCACTTGTCCGCGCACGCGCCGCCGACCCTCCCGCAGGTCGAGCGAACACCTTGCCATTGCAGGGTAATGCGGCATATCGTGCGTTCGTCTTCGGAGGTCATCATGTGGAAGGCCCTGCCCCTTCTCGCGCTCATCGGCTGCAGTGACGACGGCCTGCACGTCGTCTACAACGAGCCGGCCGTCACCATCCTCACCCCCTTCGACGGGCAGCAGTTCGACGAAGGGGAGCCGGTGGCCTGCACCGGCGTGGTCGACGACGACACACCCCCCGAGGATCTGCTGGTGGAGTGGACCAGCTCCATCGACGGCGTGCTCCCCGATCTGGATCCCCCCGACGCCGACGGCAACGTCGAGGTCACCACCGCCAGCTTGAGCGAAGGCGTCCACGTCATCACCCTGCGGGCCATCGACAACGACAACGAGCAAGGCGAGGCCTCGGTCACCATCGAGATCCTCGACGTGCCCGAGCTGCCCAGCGTCGAGGTGGTCCACCCCTCCGACGGCGAGCAGGGCCTCGAGGGCTACCCCTTCGTGTTCATGGCAGAGGTCAGCGACCGCCAGGACCCGGCCGACCAGCTCCTCGTCAACCTGTCCTCCGACATCACCGGCCTCGTCTGCATGATGGACGTCGACGGCGCGGGCAACGCCACCTGCTCCGCCACCCTGCCCATCGCCAGCTACATGCTCACCTTCACGGTCCGCGACCTCGAGGACAACGAGGCCACCGCCCAGGCGGCCTTCAACGTGGTCTCCCCCGACGACTACGACTTCGATGGCGACGGCTACAGCGTCAACGGTGGCGACTGCAACGACTCCAACGACACTATCTACCCGGGCGCTCCCGAGATCTGCGACGGCCTCGACAACGACTGCAGCGACGAAACCGGCATCGACATCGGCTCGGAGTGCTACGACGACGACGGCGATGGCTACTGCGAGGTCCCACCCTGCATGAACGCCTCCAACACCGAGTCGGACTGCGACGACACCAACTCGAGCGTCCACCCCTACGCCGAAGAGGTGCTGAACGGCATCGACGACGACTGCGACGGGATCGTGGACGAGGGCACCTGCGCCTACGACGACGACGGTGACGGCTACTGCGAGTGCCCGCCCTGCGAGAACGCCAAGGGCCGGGGCGAAGACTGCGACGACGACGACTACGCGGTCAACCCGGGCGCCACCGAGGACTGCTCCACCGACGCCGACGACAACTGCGACGGTCAGTACAACGAAGAGAACGCCATCGGCTGCACCAACTTCTTCTACGATGGCGACGGCGACACCTACGGCATCCCCAGCGCTCTCCAGTGCTGGTGCGAGGACGGCCAGTGGCCCTACACCGGCCTGGACGACAACGACTGCTACGACTCGAACGCCAACGCCAACCCGGGCAACACCTCCTACTGGAGCTCGGACCGCGGCGACGGCTCCTACGACTACGACTGCAACGGCTCCCAGGAAAAGCGGTACACCGACATCACCGGCGGCTGCAACTGGGACATCGTGTACATCTCCTGCGAGTGCGACAGCGCGGGCTGGGACAGCGTGGTGCCCCCCTGCGGCGGCTCCAGCCTGTGGGTCGAGGACTGCAGTGGCACCTACGACGTGCTCTGCTACGCCCTGTGCATCCTGACCCACGACCCGCTGTACTGCCTCACCACCGGCTGCTCGTCCACCTGCGATCCCGAGTACGACTCGCTGACCCAGTCCTGCCGCTAGCAGATCAGAACACCACCCACACAGCGCCGGCCTCAGTGCCGGCGCTGTCGCTCAGGGAGGCGCCGACCAGCAGGTCTCCGAGGCCGTCGCCGTCCATGTCGCCGGGACCCGACACCGCGAAGCCGGTGTAGTCGCCCAGCTGATCGCCTTGGAGGATCCAGGGAGCGTCACCCAGGCTCACCGTACCCTCGGGCAGGTCAAGCCACAGCGCGGCCCAGCCGGTGCCCTGGTCCACGCCAAAGGCCGGAGCGCCCACCAGCAGGTCGTCCAGGCCATCGCCGTCCGCGTCGCGGGCGATGTCCAGGTCGTTGCCGGCACCGTCGCCCTCTCGCACCCCCAGCAGGGTGGCCTGGGCGTCGGCCAGGCTGCCGGTCCGCGTGGCGGGCCCCAGCAGCAGGTAGGCAGCACCGGCGCTGGCGGCGGCGCTGTCGTGGTAGGGGGCGCCTACCAGCAGATCGTCCCGGCCGTCGCCGTCCACGTCACCGCCCCCCGCCAGGCCATAGCCCGCGAGGTCGTAGCGGACCTCGCCGTGGTGGCGTCCGTCGGCCTCGGCCAGGCTCACCGAGCCGGACAGGGAAGCGACGCTGGCCCCGAGCCAGATGTAGGCGGCGCCGTTCTCGGTAGCCCCGATGTCGGCGCTGCTGGCGCCCACCACCAGATCCTGCAGCCCATCCCCGTCCAGGTCGCCCGCCGCGGCCACTCGCGCCCCCGCGCCGTTGTCGTCCGCCTCGCCGTGCAGGCGCAGCATGCTGGTGTGCAGGGTGATCTCCCGCTGGGGGGCGCCCGTGACCAGGTAGGCCACGCCAGGGCTGGAGGCGCCTTGCTTGCCGTAGGGGGCCCCCACGAGCACATCGCCCAGCCCGTCGCCGTCGACATCCCCGAGCAACGCCACCGACCAGCCGACCAGGTCGGTGTCGTACAGGCCCCACAGGGGCACCGCGTCTTCCAGGCTTCCATCCGACAGAGGCCCGTAGGCGATCCAGGCGACGCCAGCGTTCGACGCGCTGTCGTCGGCGTAGGGCCCACCCACCAGGAGATCGTCCCAGCCATCCGCGTCCAGATCCACGCCTCCGTCCACCGCATGTCCCGCGTAGCTGCCGGAGCTTCCGGTGAGCTTGACGGCGGCGTTGCTCAGCGAGCGCTGCCCCGGATCGTCGCCCGTGACCAGGTAGA
>CAZHIK010000862.1:0-4312 GCA_964532635.1 uncultured Enterobacterales bacterium | reverse complement strand
CCGCGAGGCGCACCAGCAGATCGCTGTAGGCCCGCACGTTGCGGGCGTCCTTGCGGGCGTCCAGCCGGGGTCGGGCCAGCTCGAACAGCTCGCGCTGCAGCGCCACCAGGTCGGTGAGCAGCAACTCCTGGGCGAGCGCGATGTAACGCTCCCACGCCGCGAAGAACGGGTGGGACGGGGGGGCCATGCGGACCTTGGTGGCGGCGCGCAAGGCGCTGGCCGTGAGCTTCTCGGTGCCGGCGGGCACCCGGGGCCCACTGGGAGGTGATCCAGAGAGCAGGGCATCGAGGGCGGCCAGGGGCGCCTGGATCTTCTCGGCCTTGTACGCCGCCTTGAGCACGCCATTGTCGTAGTCGAGCTGGTCGCGGATGGTGGCCTGGTCACGGCGCCAGTGGCGGGCACACGGCTCGAACAGGGCCTGCAGCCGGGCCTGCTGGGCCGCCTCGTCCTGCCGGGACGGCTCGGGGAGCACGCGCAGGTCCGGCCGCTCGGCGGCGCGCTTGGCCAGGTCCTGCAAGGAGCCGGGGCTCGCGAAGATGCCAGAGACGCTCGACAGCCAGCCAGGGTTGGCCTGGTAGGCCCGCGCGGCCCAGTGGTCCTGGCACAGCTCGGCGTACAGCTCGCCGGCGTCCTCGGTGAAGCTGACCTCGAAAGGCTCGCCGGACTCGAAGGCGAAGGCCACCAGCGCCCGCTGGCAGAAGGCGTGGATGGTGTAGATGGCCGCCCGATCGAAGCCGCCCAGCGCGGCGCGCAAGCGCTCGATGCCGTGCTCCCGGGGGTGCGCCCTGACCAGCGCGTCCAGCACCACGTCGTCGCAGCCGCCCGCCTCGAACCCCTCCAGAGCCTCGCGCAGCCGGGCGCGCACCCGGCCGCGCAGCTCGGCGGTGGCGGCCTTGGTGAAGGTGACCACCAGGATGCGCTCGATGGTCAGGTCGGTCTCCAGCAGCAGCCGGAGCACGATGGTGGTGATGTTGAATGTCTTACCTGTGCCCGCGCTGGCCTCGACCAGGTGGGTGCCCTGCAGCGGGTGCCGCAGCACATCGAAGGGGGGCAGCCCGGTCATGGCGCCACCTCGTCGGGGATGCGCTGGCCCATGGCGGGGAAGCAGACGATGAGCGCGGCCCGGTGAAACTCCTCGGACGCGAGTACCGAGGCGTCGAAGACCCGCGCCACTGCGGGGTCCTCACCCTGTCCGGGGACGTAGCCGTGGCCCCACAGGGTCTTGCCGAACCACTCGTCCGCGGCGGCGCCCTGTCCCCAGTCACGCGCGGTCTGCTCGTCCAGGCCCCTCTCCAGCGCCCCGAAGTAGCCGGCCGCGTAGGCGAACGAGCTGTTGGGCATGAAGGGCAGCGGCTCCCGCATCCCCTGCTCAACCAGCTTCAACAGGGCCCCCAGGGAGCGCTCGGGCTCGACGACGGCAGCGAAGTCCTGCTGCGCGGTCGAGTTGGCCGCCCCCCGGCCGACCACCCAGGTCCGCTGCGGCTCGATGCCCGCCACCGTGGCGATCAGGTGCTTGATCCAGGCCGGGAGCACGCGCTTGGGGCCCAGCTTGGCGTAGCTGACGTACAGCGCGCCGTGGGTGCGGCGCCCGTCGAGGGAGCCCAGCAGGCGCTGCCCACCCACGGTGAGGTCCAGCTCGAGATCGGTGATGACCTCGCCCGCGCCGCAGCCGAGCGCCTCCCGGGCGATCCCCCCCGCCACCCCGGCCAGCTCGTCGAACAGCATCCGCCCCGGCGTGCCCATGGGCAGCAGCCCCGTGCCACGCAGCACCGGCCAGAGCGCCTCGGCGTCCTCGCCCGCGACCAGCGCCTGCACGATCCGCTCACCCACCTGCCACTTCTCGAGGGCGTTCAGCGAGAATGGCTCGCGGTCGGGGACGGCCTCTTCGTCCTCCTCGAAGCGCAGATCGAGCCGGACCCGCAACAGCTGGGCCACGGGGTTGCGGAAGAAGCGCACGAGCAGCGCCGGGGACAGGATTCCGGCTTCGTCGTCCGGCGGCAGGGGCCCCGCGAAGAACGGCGGCTGCTCCTGCGGCCCGGCAAGCAGGGTCTGGGCGCCGGCGTGCCAGGGCGCGGCGAAGCAGGGGGGCGCGGGCTCGCGGTAGACACGCTGACTGAACGGCTGCATCGGGTGCTCGACGACGACGCGCCGGGCACATTCGGGCCCCAGCTGGTCCAGCAGCTCCGCCACGAGCACCGAGGGAGGACGCTCCTTGTTGTCACGGCTGCCCTGGCCCACGTAGGAGAGGTGCAGATGCTCCCCGGCCGCCCGCAGCGCGGCCTCGAAGGCCAGCCGGTCCTGGTCGCGCGGGGGCAGATCGCACGGACGCTGGTCCTGTTCGAGCAGATCGAACGCCAGAGTGGCTGGGTCGTGGGGGAATCGGTCGTGGTCCAGGCCCAGCAGGCAGACCACTCGGGCCGGGATGGCGCGCCCCACCCGCAGCGAGGCGAAGGTCACCCCACCCCCGAAGAAGCGCTCGTGCCGCTGCTGCAGCTCGAGCCCGCTGTCGAGCCAGGGCAGCAGCGCCGGCATCGCCAGCACCTGTTCGCCGCGCAGCTCCGCTAGCAGGGACTCGAGCCGTCCCCGGGATCGAGCCCATAAGCCCCACGACGAGATGAGCGCGTCGTAGGCACCCAGCAGCGCCGCGGGCCAGGCGTCCGCCGCGCGGGGCTGCTCGAGGATCGACAGCTGCTCAAAGAGCGTCTCACAGAGGCTGCATAGCACCCCAAGGGGCTGGGCCTCGGGGCCCTCGATGCCATCCACCGGGAGCAGATCGGCGTAAACCCGCTCCCCCCGGCTCTCCATGGCGTAGCCCAGCAGCAGGCGGTCCAGGCCCCAGCGCCAGCTGTGCTCGGGCAGGGCCGGGTTGTCGAAGCGCAGCCGGAAGTCGGCGTCCTCGCCCCAGCGCACCGCCGCCGCCTCGAGCCAGCCGCGCAGCTGGGCCCCCTCGGCCTCGGACAGGCGGAAGCGGGCCTGCACCGGCTCGGCGTCGAGCAGCTCGGCCACCGCGGACAGGGGGCGACGGGAGCCCACGAGGGAGAGCACCCGCCGGAACGCCGCCAGCGCCGGCGCCTCGGCCAGGGGGGCGCGGTCGGCGAAGCAGGCCGGGATGCGAGCGCGGGCGCCCGGGGCCTTGTGGACGTCGGCCTCGGTGCCGAACACCCCCTCGACCAGGGGGGCGTAGTCGTTGATGTCGGGCGCCAGGACCAGCACGTCCTCGGGCTGCAGGGTCGGGTCACCGGAGAAGCGCGCCAGCAGCGCGTCCCGCAGCACCTCCACCTCGCGCTGCCGGCCGTGGCAGGCGTGGACGCGGAGGCTGTCGTCCAGGGATGTGGGGGAGCTGCCCGCCTGGACGGTGCCCAGGCTGGTGTCGGGCCAGGAAGGCTCGACCACCGTGGTCGGATCCCCGGCCAGGGCGTCGGCCAGCGGGCTGCCAGCGAGGGCGTAGACGACCACGTCGATGTGGGCCCCGACCCCGAGGAGCAGCTCCAGCTCCAGCGGTGCCAGGTGGGGCACGCCGAAGACGGACACACGCGTGGGCAGGGTCGAGACGTCGAGCCTTGACAGGAAGGCGTCCACAGCCGCGACCGGATCGCTCCCGTCGGCCACGGCGGCCCGCCACAGCGCTGGCTGCCAGCCCACGCCGCCGCCAGAGGACCAGGAGCGGATCATGTCCGGACGGAAGCGGGCGTAGCGCCCGAACAGGCCCGCCACCTTCATGGCGAGCTGCAGCGCGCGCAGGCCCAGTTCGTCACCCTCCAGGTAGCGCCGCGGCGCCGCGAAGCCCGGCTGGCCCTTCAGCTCGGCCAGTGACGCCAGCAGGCTCCAGGCGTCGGGGCCTGCGGCATCACCACCCCCGAGCTTGGAGAGCAGGAGCGCCGGCGTGTAGACCGCGTGGCCGCTCCAGACCCCCAACCTGTCGGACAGCTCTGCCGCGAGCCAGTCTCCCGTGGCTCGCGCGGGGACCACGACATGCTCCGTGGCGAACACCGAGGGCAGGGGCTGCGCCACCCGCACGGCGAGCCGCTCGAGCAGCGGTGAGAGGGTGGAGGCGGTGACGACGGAGAGCATGGGTGCAGGGCGGGCAAGGGTCGGTGGGAGGGGGAGTATACTCCTGCGCGAACACGACGCAGAGCGCAGGCTCCATCGAACCAGCGGAGATCCCATGACCGCCGAGATTGCCATCTTCAACCGCAGCGCCGTGGTGCTGGCCGCGGACAGCGCGGTCACCATCTCCGCACAGGGCCGCCGCAAGTCCTACCGCTCGGCCACCAAGCTCTTCGAGCTGTCGCGCCGCAAGCCCGTCGCCATC
>CAZHIK010000861.1:0-4317 GCA_964532635.1 uncultured Enterobacterales bacterium | reverse complement strand
AGCGTCGTCGAGGTACCGACCATGGACATCGAGCCGGGCTCTCTGCGGGTGCCTGCGCTGCCGTCTGAGGGCTGGGACGGCTTCCTGCGGAGCGATCCTCCCCGACACCGCCCCCTGGACATCACGCGAGCGTTCGCCATCGGCGCCTACGAGGTCACCTGCGATCAGTGGGCCGCGGTGATGGGCCCTGTGCCAGCGGACGCGCTCTGCACCAGCGGCGCCTATCCCGTGTCGCACGTCTCCTGGGTCGAGGCGGCGAGCTTCTGCAACCGGCTGTCGGGGCTGCATGGCCTGCAGCCGGCCTACGCCATCAGCGAGGATGAACACGGCGTGCAGCAGGTGAGCTGGGATCGCGAGGCCCTCGGCTACCGCCTGCCCACAGGCACCGAGTGGGAGTATGCGGCCCGCGGCGGGCGCGCGGACCAGAGCTTCGCTGGCGCCGCCGACGCGGGCAGGGTGGGCTGGTTCGAGGACAACGCCCAGACCGTCATGGCCGTGGGGCTCAAGTCCGCCAATGGGTTCGGGCTGTACGACATGAGCGGCAACGTGCGCGAGTGGACCTGGGACGAGAAGGCGGAGCACGATCTCGTGGAGAACCACGGCGTGACCGTCATGAAGGACTTCGGGGCCCAGGATCGCCAGGCCCGAGGAGGGGGCTACATCAACGACACATCGAGCCTGCGCGTGGGCAACCTGTACTGGTACAGCCCCAACTATGCGAACAAGGACCTGGGTTTTCGGGTGGCGAGGTCACGGTGAGCCCGCCGCGCCCGTCAGTCCTCGCGGCGCCGGCGACGCCGACCCATTGACAGGGAGCCGGCGGCGGCCAGGCCGAGCCAGCCGAGCATCAGCACACCGCCGCTGTTGCAGCCGCCCCGGAGGTAGGCTTCCCAGCAGGCGTCGGGGTAGCCGTCGTGGTTGTCGTCGGTGAAGCCGTCGAGGATCTCGATCTGCATGGTGCCGCTGTCGACGGAGCGCAGCCACACGAAGGTGTCGAGGAAGGTGTAGTTGCCCTTGCCCTCCTCGGTGAAGTTGCCCCAGGAGCGCGCGTTGATGTTGGGCTGGGCCTCGGCGTCGTAGTTGCCTGGATCGAGGCCGTCGGGGCCAGGGGAGACCAGCCCGATGTCGCCATTGGGCATCCCCATCGCGAGGTCCTGCACCAGGTAGTCGTTCCAGATCATGGGCAGGCCCAGGCGCTGGGCCTGGCCGCCCATCTCGTACATGCGCATGCCCGGGTAGGAGGTCTCGACGTCGCTGGCCACGAAGTGGACCTCGCCCACCGACACGGTGACCTGGCAGTCGTAGCTGCCCGCCGGGATGGGCTCGCCCGCGTTGTCCAGGCCGTCCCATTCCACCTCGTTGGTGCCGTCGACCGTGGCGCCGGTGAGCGCCAGGTCGTCGTTGGAGGTGAGGTCGAACACGCCGTCGGCGTTCAGATCACAGACGATGTGGTAGGTGGCCTCGAGGTCGGCCTCGAAGCTGAAGGTGCCCGTGGAGTCGGCGTAGCCCGACGCCAAGCCACCACAGATGTTCTCGTTGGCCTGGAAGGAAAGCTCCCCCGTGGCGCTGGGGGTGAGCACCGAGTACGCCGACTTGGCCGGGGGGTTGAGGTAGATGGGGTATTCGGGCTGGTAGGTCTGGTTGGTGGCTTCGATGGAGCGGCCGGCGTCGGGGCCGTCGACTCCGGTGGCGTTGGCCGACATCTGCCACTTGCGACCGCTCAAGCCCTCGAACTTGATCTCGATGACGCCGTCGCTGCCTTCACCACCACCGGGAACCATGGCGTAGAAGCTGCCGTTGAAGGAGCCTTCCTGGGTCCAGGTGCCGGTGTCGAGATCCCAGACGTAGCTGAACAGCCGGCCGCCATCTTCGGTGGGGTTGAGCACCGAGATGTCCCAGTCGTTCTCCTGGGGGTAGATCAGCTGGATCTCGTAGGCCCCGTTGGTGTCGGTGGGCAGGGTGATCTCTTCGCCAGTGCCATAGGTGCCGATCTGGTAGCCGTTGGGATCGGTCACACGGATGTTGCCGTAGCCCTCGAAGACCAGCGCTTCGACGTTGGAGTCGAAGATGTCCACGTAGAGCACGGTGTCGGCCGAGACGGGCTGGTTCACCAGCTCCTCGGAGCCTTCGGCCAGGACCGTGGACGGGACGGTGAGGAGCAGAGCGGCGGTCAGCATGGTGGTACGCATGGGCTAGTCCTCCAGGATGACGGTGTCTTGCTCGAGGATGTTGAACTCCACGCGCCGGTTCTTGGCGCGGCCCTCGGCCGTCTCGTTGGTGTCGATGGTGCGGGTCTCGCCGTAGCCCTTGGCCTGCAGGCGTGCGGGATCGACGCCCTTGTTCACCAAGTAGTCCAGCACCGCCTGGGCGCGGTTCTGGGACAGGGTCTGGTTGGAGTCCAGGCTGCCCTGGTCGTCGGTGTGACCGGCGACCTCGACCAGCTTGATCTGCTTGTGGGTGTTGACAGCTTCGGCCACCTCGTCCAGCAGCTCGAAGGAGTCGGGCTTGATGATGGCCTTGCCAGTCTCGAAGTGCACCTTCTCGTAGATCTCGATGCGCTGCGCGGTGACGCGGGTCTTGGCCTTCTTGAGGGTGACGATGACCTCCTCGGTCTCGCCGGCCTCGAGGTTGATCTTCTGGCGGTACAGTGCGTACTTGGGGATGTCGATGATGACGAGGTGATCGCCGGCACCAGCCTGGACCGAGCCGGTGCCCGACTCGCCCAGCGCCAGCTCGGAGCCCGAGGCGGGGGCGCAGACGGATTCCTCGCTCCTGATCTGGACCACGGCGTCGGGGATGGGCTGCTTCTCCTCGAGGGTGACCACCTGGAAGGTGATGGTGCCCTCGAGGCTGCGAGTCACTGGCACGACCAGGTCGTTCTTGCCCTCCTTGGTCATGAAGGTGCCCTCGCCACCCAGGCAGCCCTTGGCCACGACCTTGGCGGTGACCTCGGTCTCTGGCAGCACGTCGGACATCATGGCCTGTTCGGGATCGAGCAGGGTGGGGAGCTGCAGGCCCTTGAGGGCCACGTTGTCCAGGTCGATGGGGTTGCCCTCGTACTCGCCCCAGACCGAGATCTGGGCCAGGAAGTCGGGGCAGCCGTCGTCGTCCTTGTAGCCGTTGACGATCTCGGGATCGTCGTAGCACTCGTCTTCGGCGTTGGGGAAGCCGTCGCCGTCCAGGTCTGGCGGCTCGGGGATCTCGATGCGGCCGTAGCCGCCGCCGATGAACAGGCGGAACGGGGAGGAGCCCGCGCCATCGGTCAGCGAGGTGGCCACACCCGCCGAGAGCATGCCGCCCTTGTCGCCGCGCTTGCGGAACGACAGGATGGTGTCCACCGGGAACTCGGTGCCCGCGTTCTGGTTCTTGGCCAGGGCCGGGTTGAGGTGGGTCTCGAAGTTCAGGCCGGTGTTGCGGTCGAACAGGTAGCCCAGGGACAGACCGGTGAGCAGGGAGTCGGCGCCCTCGATGTTGTAGGCGGTGATGTTCGGCTTGTACTGGTAGCCGACGTGGCCGCTGATGGTGACGCTCTCGAGCTCGTAGGTGATGCCCAGGGCGCCACCGCCCGCGAAGTCGGCGTTGCCGAGGTAGACGCTGTCGTCGCCGCTGGGGATGTCGACCCAGGGGATGATGCCCAGGCCGAGGCCGCCCGCGGTCTCGTAGCTGGGGCGGATCAGTGAGAACATACCGGCCAGCCGCACGTCGCCGATCTTGGTGCCCTGGGCGCTGCCGTTGGGGCCCTGGGAGTAGAGGTACACGGGCATGCCCACGTCCAGGCGGGCCCGGTCGTGGAGGGTGACACCCATGGCCAGGTTGCTGACCGCCAGGTGGTTGAGCACCGGCTCCATGCTGGTGTCGCCGATGGGGCCCGAGACGTAGCTCAGGGGTGCCAAGGCGTACTCGGCGAGCATGGACGCGAAGAACTCCCACTGGTGCATCCGGCCGGGGCGGTAGATGGAGTAGGGATCGCGCGCGTCGCCGTCGAAGGCCGCCAGGTGGAAGCCGTGGGCGTCGAAGCCGCTGTCGAGCACCTCCTGGGCGATGGCCGGGATCGGTGCCAACAGGGCGCCTGCCACCAGCGCCCAGGGCATCGGGTTGGATCGTCTGCGAGTGGCTCTGCGCATCGTCGCTCCTGTCGTACCGGACCCGGTTCGGGGGGGTCGTTTCGCGAAAGCCTACCGCGATCGGGTAGGGGACGGAAAGACCTGTAGCGGATCCCCTGCTGGTCGGCTCCGACCTTTGCGGGATAGCGGTTGCCTCCAACACAGGAGCCGACGGCATGAGCGGAGCCTCGCCCCCACCGCTGGAACCCCGCAC
>CAZHIK010000860.1:0-4327 GCA_964532635.1 uncultured Enterobacterales bacterium | reverse complement strand
GCCGAAGCCACCGAGCCCGACGTGGAGGCCCCTGGGGGGAGCTCCACCGTGAGCGTGCGCCAGCTGCGCGCCACCTTCGAGGCAGCCGACACCGTGGCCGAGGCCAACGGTGCCCCTCGGGTGCTCACCGCCGAGGTCCACCAGGCCCTGGACCGTGCCGAGCTGGGCTGGCCGCTCTCCGAGGCCGACCTGGGCACCCTGGCCGCGGCCGTGGAGCAGGCCGCCGAGACCTCCATGAACATGGGCGGCGGCGGGCTGGTCCAGGCCGCCACCGTGGCCCGCGTGTTCGACCAGGTTCAGGGCACGGCCCCGGCCGCCAGGCGCCGCAAGGTCAACCCCTTCGGCAAGCTCGCAGGCCTCCGCATCAGCAAGAAGCGCTACGACCGCGGCCGCGCCTACCGCTTCAAGAAGGGCTACGCCCGCTGGATTCCCTACCTGGCCGCATGGGACGCCACCCTGCGCTTGGTGGCCGCCGAGGCCCAGATCCGACGCAGGTTCAAGCCCGGTTTCATCCTCGACGACGAGTTGCTCGGGCTCACCACGTCCGCGTCGGCCAGCGGCATCGTCATCTACATCCACCCCGACCGCATGAAGCAGGTGGTCAAGGCCCACAAGCAGCGCCCCCTGGCCATCGCCGCGTTCCTGCACGGCATCGCCGTTCACGAGCTCGCGCACGCCGATGGCCGGATGGGTGAAGGCCACAGTGAGTCCTATGTGGCCGCGAGGGAAGATCTCGGGGCCGCCACCGCCCACCTGCTCCCCGCCATCGCCCTGCTCGTCATCAACCTGCTGCGCCTGCCGCAGAAGAAGAGCGACGAGCAGAAGCGCCTGGAGCGGCTGGAGCGCAGCTTGGCCAGAGCCAGGGAGCAGGCCAAAGGCTGCAGGAAGGCCAAGGCCCAGGTGCCCGAGCTGCGGGTCGAGATCGCGCAGCTGCGCGCCGAACTCGACCAGGCCCTGCAGGCCAGTGGTGCGCCCCGGCCGGACGGCGACAGAGCCAGCGTGGTGCTCGAGCGCGTGGCTGCGGTCCTGCGCGCCCAGCCCCCGGCCGGGGTGGAGCCCGCCTACATCGACCGCTTCCTCAACACCCACCGCCCCGCGCTGCACGGCCTCGTCAAGAGTGCCCTGGAGCGACGGGGGCGGGCCTGAACGCCCTGGAGGCCACCATGACCAAGACCTTGCGCGCCGCCCTCTACGCCCGCGTGTCCACCTCTGGCAAGGGCCAGGACGTGAACCTGCAGCTCGACGAGCTGCGCCAGGTCGCGGAGCAGCGTGGCTGGAAGATCGCGGGCGTCTACCACGACGACGGCATCTCCGGCTCCACCGACTCGCGGCCCGCCCTGGATCGCATGATGGCCGAGGCCCAAGCCGGCAGCTTCGACCTGGTCGCCGTGTGGAAGCTCGACAGGCTCGGCAGAAGCGTCCAGCACGTTCTCGCGCTTCTGGATCAGCTTGGCTCACAGGGGATCGAATTCGTCTCCCTGCGGGACGCCGGCCTGGACACCACCACCCCCGCCGGGCGCCTGTTCACCGCCATCATCGCAGCCTTCGGCGCCTTCGAGCGGGACATCATCCGCGAGCGCGTGATCGCCGGCGTCCGCCGCGCCCAGGCCCAGGGCAAGCACTGCGGCAGGCCCAGGGTCCACCTCGACCTGCGTCCCGCCGTCGCCATGCTCGACAGCGGCAGCTCCCTGCGCGAAGCCGCCGAGGCCATGGGCGTCAGCCGCAGCACGCTGCGACGGCGGTTGAAGGAGGCGGGCTCATGGCCACCGCCTGCTGAGGTCGCAGACGCCTCGTGACCTCGATGAAGGTGGCCCCAGCCGGGCCGCCAGCCGCGTTGGGGGGGGGACGCGCGGATGGCTGGTCCCAGCCAGGGCCAAGGTCAGGATAGCACCACCGGACCATGGTGGCCCTCGGCAGGTGGTCCACAAGGGGGTTCGACGAGTGCGGGGGCAAAGGCGGGGATCCCGCTTCCACAAGGGCGGTCCACAGCCGATCCAGAACCATCTGCTTATGCACGCCGATGAACGTCGCCCGTGCCCCGAACTTGATCTCCACCAGCCTCGTTATGGAGCTTGGGCCCCACACCTGCCTGTCGAAGGCCACCGCTGGGCGCCTCAGGAGCCTGGCTCTGCGTTGCCGCCACATGACTTCGCAGACCCGAGCCCGAGGCCAAGGGCGCATCGGTTACCTGAAACGCCACGATGACGATCTCCCGAAGCGAGAACATGCGAAGGATTCGGAGCCGGAACACCAAGCCCGAGATCCTGCTCCGGAAGGCCCTATGGGCGGTCGGCATACGGGGCTACAGACTGCACGCCAGGACGGGGGTCGGGCGACCCGATTTGGTGTTCCCTGGACCCCGGGTGGCCGTGTACATCGACGGGTGCCAGTGGCACGGGTGCCCGGACCACTACGTGCGCCCCAGGAGCAACGCCAAGTTCTGGGCACAGAAGCTCCGCCAAAGTGTCAACCGCGACCGTCGGCAGACGCTAGAGCTGGAGCGTCTTGGTTGGCGGGTGATCCGGATATGGGAGCACCAAGTCTACGAGACGGTGGAGGACTGCATCGCCCTCATCCGGCGTGCCATTCGGGCCGAGCAGTGGAGCCCCGCTCCGCGGTGGTGTGTGGTGCGGGTGGACGAGCTGGAGCCAGGACCACCTCCCATCGAACAGCGGCTACTCGAGATGCTCCGGAACCCATGCGAAGTAGACATCGGGGAGGGACGACGGGTCACCGCCAAATGGCGGCGACCGAGGTAGGATAGCTACGCTTCGCTCGCAGCGAGCCCGTTGAGAAAGGCCGCAAGGGGCTCCCCATCAAGCGGTTCCTGAGCAGTCAGGTCGGCGGCGTAGGTGATGCCCTGCACTCCGGGGGGAACGCCATCGACAAAGCTCGCATCGTTCAGACGCGGAAACCCAGGACCGACCTCGTAGGTGTCCGCTGCTCGGATCCGAAGACGTAGCTTGTCCCAGTCGTTCTCCCGGTCTGGGCGGTACCCGGCCGTGGCGAGACCAATTCGGAAGGCGTCCAGCTCCGCGACATCATCCTTCAGGAGCACCTCCACCTTCCTCACAGCGAGAACCAGCCCCTCCGAGCCACCGGCCTCCTCACGGACCCGAATCGCTGCGACGCCAAGACGACGCCCTTCCGGGGGATCGAGTTGGTCAAGGCCAGACACCCGAAACACCGGCTGTGCCCGCTCGGTCACTTTCACCTCAACGTGGCTTTCCAGGCCCTGGAAGTCGTGCCGCTCACCATGAGGGCCAGCCCACCTGTAGACCACCTGTGGTCCCAGACGGGGGATCAGCACCTGCCCCAAGAACCACACCTCACCGAACAAGCCTATCTGCTGTGACCGAGAGAGGTCACCGACGCGAGGCGTTCGCCAGAATGCCCGCCAGCGAGCGACGGTGTCCCTCGCCGCCACTCGAGGGGCAATCCCCGTTACGGCAGCGCGCTCGGCAATCTCGCGGGAGATCAGTGTGAACATCCCTTGATAGGTAGGTGAGGACTCAACGTCGAGGTAGAGGTCAACCGCATCATCGAGAATTACTCGCCTCTCGGCTACCTGCAGACCGTTGAGTCGTATGGGCAGACCGGTCTCTGACTCCGTAGGCTCAACCGGCAGGAAGAGGTGCCTCGAGCCGTCGTGCCCTATGCCCATGTAGAGCCCGGTCTTCTCTCCATCGAGACGCAATTCGTAGGAGGCAAACTGCCCGACTGCCAGCCCCTTAGCGGCAGGAACAAGGTCGGCCCACAGCTCTACGGTTGGGCCGTCTAGAGGCTGGGCCGAACGGGTCTCGTCAGTCATCGGTGGAAATCCGCCCAGGTCTGGCCCACGACGTAGGGGACAGCATCGTCGTCTGCCGTTCTCGGGAAGCTCAGACCAAATCCGACGACCGCCTCGGGCCTCACAGTACCCTCGGCGAACAACGCTGTGCGGTTGCCAGGCCGGTTGGGCTCGGACCCCGGACTGATGGCATACAGAAGGAGAAGACAGTCCTCTCTCGGCCGGGCTTCACGCATCGCCTTGCTGTCGTAGGTTCCAGATGGCCGGCGGAAGCGTTCCACTCCGCCTGGCAGATCCGCTGCCTCATGCTTGGGGTCGAGCAGAGTCCCGATGCTATGGGTACCGGGAATCCTCGACCGACTAACCATGCCGACCTCAACCGGTCCCAGACGGGCTTGGCCGTGTCTACCCGAGGGAAGAGAAGCGACGAACACAGTCCACTGGCTAATCTCGCCATCGGCGACCCGCCTCCGGATCCACCGACACAGGTGCTCTTGGTCGAGGGTGCGGGTTTCTGGAGCGTGTCGGTAGGACTCC
>CAZHIK010000859.1:0-4327 GCA_964532635.1 uncultured Enterobacterales bacterium | reverse complement strand
GCCCACGAAGCTGCGCTCCTGGAGCCTGTAGAGCCGGTGGTTCTCGCGGGCCTGGCCCACGGCCTGGCCCACGGCGGTCATCAAGCGGATCTGGTGCTCCTGGAACTCGAAGCCCGGATCCTGGTGGGTGGCCAGGATCATGCCGATCACGCCGGTTCGGCCGTGCATGGGGGCACACAGCGCCGAGCGGATGGCGTTGACCGCGATGCTGGGGGCATTGCGCAGGTCTGAGGACAGGCTGACGTCGGGCACCAGGATGGTGCGGCCCTTGAGGATGACCTGCTCGATGATGCTGCGGGAGAAGGGCTTGCCGCCGCCGAAGTCGGCGTCGTTGGGCCAGGCGTAGAGGGTGTGGGAGCGCATGTTGAGCTGGTCGTAGTCCACCAGGCAGACGCGCTGGGCGCCGGTGGAGCGCGCCACCAGGTCGGCCACCGCGCGGTGCACTTCGTCTTCCCGTTGGCCCACCTCGAGCACGTGGGACAGCTCGTAGAGGGTGGCCAGTTCGCCCCACGCGGCCTCGAGGCGGTCGGTGTCCTGGGGCTCGGGGCTGGGGCCCAGGCCCTTGGCCAGTCCCCAGGGATCCGTGGCTTCTCCGTCGATGGTGTTGCCCCCACGGCGCTTGGCGTGCCGCATGCTTCGGCGCTCATCGGCTTCGGAGATCTCGAGCTTGCAGGCCCCCACCGTGAGAACGTGTCCTATCTCGAGCACGGCGCGACCGATGCGCTCGCCGTCGATGAAGGTGCCGTTGGAGCTGCGTAGGTCGGAGACCAGCAGCAGGCCCGCGTCGTCCAGGTGGATCACGGCGTGGTAGGCCGAGACCGAGGGATCTTCGAGCTGGAGATCGGCGGCGGGATCGCGGCCCACCAGGGCGCGGTGGGCGAAGCGGAAGCTCCATGGAGAGCGACCCGGGGCTGACACTCGCAAGACCGGCATTGGCTCTTCGGCTCCGGTTCCCGTACTCGGCGGTGGAGGGTTGACCCGACAAGGTAGCCTGTCCTGGCCGGCTTGGGTCCCCCGGGGCTGCGCTGGCGGTGAGCGGGCCCCTGCGCTAGGACGGCGACCCCCGTTGGATGTCCCATGAAGCCTGCTTCGGCCCGGTTCACCGAGGGGCCTGTCGAGCGGGCCCTGGCTCGCACCACGGCGCAGATGCTCGTCGGCATCCTGGCCATGGTGGCCTTCAACCTGGTGGACACCTTCTTCGTGGGCCAGCTTGGCAAGGTGCAGCTGGCGGCCATGGCCTTCACCTTCCCCGTGGTCACCGTGTTCGGCGGGCTGGCCTTGGGGCTGGGGCAAGGGGCCTCGGCGGTGATCTCACGGGCGCTGGGAGTGGGTGATCGGGCTCGAGTCCGTCGGCTGACCACCGACGCTCTGTTGCTGTCGGTGGCTGTGGTGACGGTGCTGGTGGTGATCGGGCTGGCCACCATCGATCCCCTGTTCCGAGCCATGGGGGCCAGCGACGAACTGCTGCCCCACATCGAGCGCTACATGCGCATCTGGTACGTGGGGATGCCGTTCGTGGTCATCCCCATGGTGGGCAACAACGCCATCCGGGCCACTGGCGACGCGCGCACGCCGGCGATGATCATGTTGGTGGCGGTGACCGTGAACGCGGTGCTCGATCCCATCTTGATCTTCGGGTTGGGACCCTTCCCCCGGCTCGAGCTGGCGGGGGCGGCGCTGACCACGGTGTGCGCTCGAGCCGCGGCGTTGACCGCGTCCATGTGGGTGCTCACCCGGCGCTACCGCATGGTCACCCTGCGCTGGGACGGGCTCGCCCCCACCCTCGAGTCCTGGCGGCGCATCCTGTGGATCGGGCTGCCCGACGCCGCCACCCGCATGATCCTGCCCGTGGGCGCCGGGGTGGTCACCCGGCTGGTGGCCGAGTTCGGCAAGGAGGCCGTGGCCGCCTTCGGCGTGGCTACCCGGGTGGACATCTTCGCCCTTGCGGTGATCATGGCCCTCGGCTCGATGCTGGGGCCCTTCGTGGGGCAGAACCACGGCGCGGGACTCCACGCCCGGGTGCGCCGGGGTGTGCGATCCAGCCAGCTGTTCGCCGTGGGCTGGGGGCTGCTCACCCTGGCGCTGCTCTCCGGCCTGGCCCCGCCCCTGGCGGGTCTGTTCAACGAGGACCCACAGGTGGTCGAGTACACCGTGCTCTACCTGCGCATCGTGCCCTTCGGCTACGGCCTGGTGGGGGTGCTGATGTTGTGCAACACCACCCTGAACGTGCTCGAGCGGCCTCTGCACGCTTCGGCGCTCACCCTGGTGCAGATGTTCGCGCTCTATGTGCCGCTGGCCATCCTGTTGGGCGATCTGCTGGGCCTGAGGGGGATCTTCACCGCGGGGTTGGTGGCGAACGGTGCGACGGGGGTCGCGGCGTTCTTTGTGCTGAGGGGGGTGATGGCGAGGAGGGTGTCTGTGGGGGGGGCGAGGGGGTAGCTCGAGGCGGATCGAGAGTAGATTCATGCCACGGCCTTCGGCCCTCGGCAGTGGCCCACCCCCAACCCCCGCCTCTCCGCTCGCCACAGGCCCCCGCCATCGCCCTGGTCGCCGTTTTGGCCCAGACGGGACATAGTCCCCCGATACTCTGCCCTCGTCCGATCAAGACGGCTCGGAATCCGGAGATCTCATCTCCCGTCTCCACTCCCTGGCCGTTGGAAGCATCGCTACCATGGTACCCACAGAAGGCCTGGTCATCGAGCTCAACCAGATCTTCACCAGCGCCACCTACCAGTGCTTCGAGCACCGCGAGGTCTACTGGCGAAGGTCCCCGCCGCCGTCGAAAACACCCGCCAGGGCCGCCCGCTGGACTACAGCTCCCGCAAGCCCAAGAGAGACCTCACCCCCGAGCAGCGCACCGAAGCTGTCGCCAAGGCCCTCGAGGCCCTCACCAAAGCCCTCGACGCCATCCAGAGCGATGATGAGCGTTCCCAGTTGGCCGCCGGAGTCGTCCAGGCCATGCAGGCCTACTTGCTGAACGAAACCTCGGTAGGGGAGGGGTCTACCCCATAGGCGCTGACATACGTCGTCCCACCACCCGCTGGGGAGGCGCTGTCTTCGTCGTCTACGACGGGGTTCTCGCAGGGACAGGCAGCTTCGTTGGTTCCCCAGGGCGATGTCCATCAGTCGGGGACCTCCATGTACAGCCACACGCAGGGCTTCATGGACCGCTTGGGCCAGCCTCCACTGGCTCATGGAGCGCCGCACCGACCGGGACGACCCAGGGGGAATAGGCCCGCGATGCTGCCGCGAGCCTGTCCGCCAACGATGCCGCCAGGAGCTTGCCAAGGATGTAGGTCCTGGAGAGTTCTTCATCGAACGCGCGCAGGTTCCCGAGGTCGAAGATCGACTTCAAACACTCGAAGTAGAGCTCTACCTGCCAGCGAACCCTGTAGAGCTCCGCCGCGGTTCTGGCGTCCAAGTCGTTCTGTCGATCCGTGCAGAGCAGGAAGGTGAAGGCGGCGGCCGCGAGGGATCTCTCTGTCGGCGTCTTGCCCTTTCTTTTGCCTTCTCTTCGGATCCGGCGACGTTCGGCCTCGGCTGCCTCGCGCGACTTTCGGACGACGATCAGCCGAGCTGGGTAGCGCTGGTCTGGGTCGCCGGTCAGACAGACACCGACCTCCTCCACTCGCGGCGGGCGACCGGGCCCAGATCGTTTTCGAGTGGCGTAGTCCAAGGCATCGAAGCGCTCGCCGTCGTCATCGAACAAGCGCAGCGTGAACGGGCTGATTCTCACGAGAACGTCCACCCCCGCATCCACGGCATCGATGAGCTGCCTCGTGCGCGCGTAGCCTCGATCGGCAACAAGCAACTCACCCGCGCGGGCCTGAACTCGTCCAAGGTGCTCGGCGCCACGGCCGTCGGTGATCTCGATCGAGTCAGCCTGACCGCTCGAGACGTCGTACCCGACGTGGATGCGCCAGTCGGTACCCTTGCTACCGGGGGCACTGAGGGTCGTGGCATCAACGAGCCGGACTCGAACAGGCGTCCTTCCCCTCGGTGAGTACAAATAAACCACCTGGAGCATCCACTCCAGCAGTTCCATCATGAAGGGCTCCGAGGCCTGGAGCCTCCGCAGCACCGTCACATCGGACAGCTCCGCAACGCCAGAACGGGCGGCCCAAGCCGAGACACCGCGCAGGGACAGGTCAAGCACCGAGTAGGCCAGCGGCAGCCGCAACAGTTGCTCGCCGGTCCGTATTCGTCGCTTCCTCTTGATCGCGCCAGTGGTGGCCGCGATGAGGTCGAGGTTCTCGGGCAGCCACGCCAAAGCGCATCCGTGATCTGCCAGGCCCATATCAGGCATACAACGGTGATACATCAGCAC
>CAZHIK010000858.1:0-4332 GCA_964532635.1 uncultured Enterobacterales bacterium | reverse complement strand
GGCCCTTGATGTCACGGAAGGCGTTGATGTAGTCGTTGACCGGCAGGGGTGAGCCGTCTTCCTCGTCGGAGACGAAGATCAGCGACAGCATGGCTTCTTCGCGAAGGAAGCCGTCGTTGGCCGTGGTGACCAAGGGCGGGGTGAGGGCCTGGTATGCGGCCTCGAGGCCGAACTCGTAGGCTGCACCGGAGGTGCCGACGTTGACGATCTCCGCGAAGGCCGTCTCGGCGTTGTTGGTCTCGGTGTTGATGATCTGACCCCGGATCTCGCCGGCTTCCTCGCTCATCACGTCGGTGGTGACCGCGGCGATCTGGTAGTCCACATCGGCTTCGATGAAGTAGGTGAGGAACTGGGAGAAGTTCGTGGACAGCTCGGACTGGTATGGCTGCATCGACCCGGAGTTGTCGATGACCATCAGGATGTCCACGGCATCGGTGGGGTTCTGGTAGAAGATGTCCACCACGTCGTACTCGATGTACTCGTAGTCCTGAGTGCAGCCGAGGGCGGCGAGGACGAGCAGCGCGCCGAGGCGGGGAGTGAAGCGGCCAATGCGCATTGTGGCCTCCGGATCGAGAAGAGCGCGAAAATCGCAGACTTCGGGGCAGGGCGGCCATAACATCCCTGCGGAATGTCGGGTCGTCAACAACTTCTGGATTCCCACAGGCCACACCGGAGTTGACGCGCGTCACGGAGCGGATACCCTCCCCGGGCTTAGCCACAGCGGTTCGAACATGCCGTTGTCGACGCGAGGAGTCACCCCCCCATGCTGGAGACCCTGTCCCGCGGATTCCGCCAGGCCCGTCTGAAGCTCCAGGGCAAGAACCTCCTGACCGAGGACAACATCTCCGAGGCCCTGCGCGACGTGCGTGTCAGCCTGCTCGAGGCCGACGTCGAGCTGGGTGTGGTGCGGTCTTTCCTTGCCGCCGTGCGCGAGCGCGCTCTGGGTGAGGTCGTCCAGGTCAAGGCGGGCAAGGGCCCCGACGGCCTGCGCGTCTCGCCCTCCGACCACTTCGTCAAGATCTGCCACGACGAGCTGATCAACCTGATGGGCGCCGAGGAGGGCGCGCTGGAGCTGTCCGGCAAGCCAGCCATCATCATGATGGTCGGCCTGCAGGGCTCCGGCAAGACCACCACCGCCGGCAAGCTGGCCCGCAACCTGCTCAAGGAAGGCAAGAAGCCCATGCTGGTGGCGGCGGACATCTACCGTCCGGCCGCCGTGGACCAGCTGATGATCATCGGCCGCAAGGTGGGCGTGCCGGTCTTCTACATCAAGGGCATGAAGCCCCAGCAGATGTGCAAGCTGGCCCTGGCCCAGGCCCGCAACGTGGGCCGCGACGTGGTCATCTTCGACACCGCCGGCCGCCTGGCCATCGACAATGCCCTGATGGACGAGCTGGTGGAGATCCGCCAGGACACCCAGCCCGACAACGTGCTCTTCGTCTGCGACGCCATGATCGGGCAGGACGCCGTCAAGACCGCGGCCGAGTTCGACCGCCGGCTCGACTTCTCGGGCTTCGTGCTCACCAAGCTCGACGGTGACGCCCGCGGTGGTGCTGCCTTGTCCATCCGCAAGGTCACCGGCAAGCCGGTGCTGTATGTCGGTATGGGCGAAGGCCTGGACAAGCTCGAGCCCTTCCGGGCCGAAGGCTTGGCGGGTCGCATCCTGGGCATGGGCGATGTGGTCGGCCTGATGCGGGACTTCGAGGACGTGGTCGATCAGGAGACCGCCGCGAAGGACGCCGAGAAGATGCTCTCGGGGGACTTCACCTTCGACACCTTCGTCAACCAGCTGCGCACCATCCGCAAGATGGGCCCCATCAAGGACATCATCGCCAAG
This sequence comes from uncultured Enterobacterales bacterium, assembly GCA_964532635.1. Classification (GTDB taxonomy): domain Bacteria; phylum Myxococcota_A; class UBA796; order UBA796; family JAFGLY01; genus CALDOK01. The sequence goes on along the minus strand of CAZHIK010000858.1, from coordinate 2,495 downwards.
CTCCCCATGTTCTCGGACATGATGGACCAGATCCCGGCCGAGGCGCTCGACGACAACGAGCTGGTCAAGGTCGAAGCCATGGTCCAGTCCATGACCAAGCAGGAGCGGTCCAATCCCCAGCTGATCAACGAGTCTCGCATCCGCCGCATCGCCCGCGGTTCCGGCCGTACCCCGAAGGAGGTCCGCGAGCTGTACGAGCGCTTCCTCATGGCCCGTCAGGCCATGGGGCAGCTGGGCGCGGCCACCGGCATGTTCGGCTCGGCCAAGAAGATGAAGAAGGCCCGCAAGGCCATGGCCGCCATGGGTGGGGCCGATCCCATGGGTGGTATGGGCGGAATGGGTATGCCCGGCATGGGGTTCCCCGGCATGGGAGAAGACGAGGGCCCGCGCGTCAGCCCGGCCGAGAAGGCCGCCCGCAAGAAGAAGGCCCGGTCGGCTCGCAAGGCCCGCCGCAAGCAGCGCAAGCGCAAGTAGAACCTCGAGGGAGCACGCATGGCCCCAGCACAGGAAAACGGAGGACGGCAGCCAGAGCCCGAGCCCAGCACCATCCCCCGCCACCTGCTCACCCTGTTCCTGCTTGTCACCATCGTCTTCTTGGTGGTGGGCCTGCTGCGCCTCACCAGCCGGGTCACCGCCCTCGAGCTGCGCCTGGACAGCCTGGTGGTCACCCGTCAGGTGCAGCCCGCGCCGGGGCCGCCCCCGGATGCAGAGGAGCTCGACCCAGAGGCGTCTGGCTCGCAGGGATCGAGTGGTTCCCCTCGCTCGGCGCGCTCCCCGAGTCGTGACAAGGCCCTGCCGAAGGCTTCATCCCGGAGCGGAAGCACCGCCTCGAGCTCAGGCTCGGATCGCGGTGGCGAGGCCGGCCTGCTCGAGGTCGGCGATCTGGAATCCGAGCGGCGCAACTCCGCCCTCGAGCGCCACCCCACCGCCGGCCAGTCCCGCGCCATGCACCAGCGCATGCAGCAGCGCCTGGACGACTACGTCTACGAGAACCAGTTCGACGACGAGGTCAGCGGTGCCCTCTTCGACGATCTCGACCGCAGCCACGAGGCCCACCAGGAGGTCCACGAGCAGATCGAGGCGGGCGAGATGAACGACGAGGAGCTGCGCACCTTCCTCCAGGACGACCTGGCCACCACCGTCGACAACGTCTTCCAGACCCTGGGCAAGGAAGACGGCCTCGAGTACCTCGAGAACGTGCTGGGGATCCCCGAGCACGAGGTCGAGATGATCAACGTGCCCCACGTGGAAGACGAGCCTCCGCCGGAGGAGTGATGCTCGCTGTCGGCCCGCGTCATGCCGTAGCCCGCTGGGATCAGATCCTGGTGCTGGCGGCGGTGTTCGTGGCGGCGGACGTGGCCGGCTTCTGGTGGCTCACCAAGGTGGCCCCCGGCGATGCGGCGATCGACGCCCTGCCCGCCGTGCCCGATCCGTCCATCCTCGACGACGACATGGCTCGGACCGTGCGCCGGCTGGCGCTCCAGGCCGGTGTGAATCCCGGTGAGCTGCCCCAGCTGACCGTGCTGTGGGAGCTTGTGCTGGCGGGCCCCCACGCCGGCGGTGTCGATGTCACGGACCGTGGGGAGGTCCAGGCGGCGTTCGACGCCCACCTTCAGGGTATGGCGCGGCGCGAAGCCCGCACCGCCACCACGGCCTCGGGCAACCGCGGTGCTGCCGGGCGACGTGGGCCCCATGGCGCAGGGGCTGGAGCCCGTGGTGGGCAGGCCGGTGCCCGGGCGGCGGCCGGTGCTGACCGGAGCGCTACGGCAAACGACTGGGGTGGTGCGCGCCTCGGGGCCAGCATCGCCCGGCTCGACGAGCTGCAGGCCCTGCGGCTCACCAAGCTGGCAGAGCGTGCCGGCTTGGACCCTGCGACCGTGATGCCCCCCGAGTCCCTGCGCCAGGCTGCGTTGGCCAGTGATGATCTCCGGAGCGAGGCGTCCCAGGCCCTGCTCGAGTCCTACCGGGCGGCGTCGATGGCGCTGGAAGGGGAGTGAGGGCTAGCCTTCAGCCGGCCCCACCACCGCCAGGGGCTCAGCCTCGTTGTCCACCTGGTCCATCAAGCTGCCGTCGATCAGCTGTTCGATGTCCGCGGGCTGTGTCAGCAGGCCGCGCTCCAGCAGGTAGGCGCTGTCAGCCTCGAGGGCCTCGAGCAGGGAGGGGAGCTCTGGTGAGAGGACCAGGGCGCGCAGGCGCTTGCGGCCGAAGTTTCCGTTGAGGCGGAAGGTGGCCCGCTGCATCTGGGCCGCCGGCTGTCCGTCCTCACCGCTGACCCAGATGGCGGCCTGGCGGGGGTCGCTGTTGAACTGGTGATAGGCCTGCTTGATGGCGGTGAGCACCGCCAGGCCCACGTCGCGGTGGCGGCCGGTGAGGCGCTCGTGGAAGACCACCGTGGCGAACTGCTCGTCGGTGGCCAGGGAGCGGCCGCTGCCTTGGAACTCGGCGCCGAACAGGAACGGGTCCCACAGCGCCGCAGCGTCGCTACCCGGGCGGGT
>CAZHIK010000857.1:0-4335 GCA_964532635.1 uncultured Enterobacterales bacterium | reverse complement strand
CTGCGCCTGCAGCGGCGAACCCGATCCCGGTGACGAGCCCGCGGCCAGCGCGGACTTCGAGCCCTCCACCCCACTTCCCAGGGAGGCTACTCCCCCAATGGAGGGGGGGAGCGTGCTGCATCGGGCCTTCGCCGTCGCCGACGCCAAGCGCGAGGGCCCCGACGCGGCCGCAGGCTACGCCGAAGCCCGCGCCATCCTGCAGCAGGCTCTCGAGGAAGCCCCGGACCGACCCGACCTGCTCTCCGCCCAGGCCCACCTGTGGGCCGACGAGGTCGCCTTCCGAAGCCTGATCGGCGAGGAGCGCGAACAGCATCACTCCAAGGCCCAGGCCACCTACGAGCGGGCCCTCGAGCTGGATCCGGACAACGTGCGGGCCCACAGCGGCCTGGGCGACCTGGCCATGAGCCAGGAGACCGAGGCCAGCTATGTCGAGGCCACCGGCCACTTCGAGCGCGCCATCGCCGCCGACCCCCAGGACCGCCATGCGCGGCAACGCCTGGCCGAAGTCCTGGCGCACCTGGGCCGCGACCAGGAAGCCGAGGCCGTGCTGGCAGAGGCACCCGCCCCTCCCGCCGCGCCGCCCGATCCCGGCAAGGTCGCAGAGCCGAGCGTCCCGAACGACCTGCCGCCGGCCCACGAGTCCACCGCCTTCGAGCGGCCGGAGATCACCGAAGACGAAGCCGAACAGCTCGAGGCCTGGAAGGCCCTGGCGGATCGCGAGGCCGACAACGCCGCGATCCAACGCGCGGTGGCCATCCAGTGCCGCCAGCAGGGCGACAGCGACTGCGCCGACGCCTACGACGAACGCGCCGACGCCCTCGAGGACGGTACGGAGCCCAACGAGTAGGAGGGCTGGCTACCGGCAGCCCCTCACCAGAGCTTCGGCCAGCACCAGGGTGCTGTCGATCACCGGCAGTGGGGTGTCCAGGCCGGCCAGCAACGGGCCCAGGTCGGTGCAGCCCAGGACCACCGCGTCCGCGCCCCGCTCTGCCAGGTCTCCGAGCAGGTCGATCAGGATGCGTCGGGACGCCGATAGCTCCTGGCCCGCGAGCACTGCCATGATCACACGGGTGAGCCGATCGCGCTGCACAGCGTCGGGCTCGAGCAGCTCGATGCCCAGACGGGCGCAGGGCTCGCGGTACAGCCATCGGTCCATCGTGAGCCCGGTGGCCAGCAGGCCCACCCGGCGGTAGCCCACGGTGGCCGCCGCAGCCGCCACCTCGGCGGGCAGGTCCAGCACCGGCACAGACACCGCCGACGCCACCCTGGAGTGCACGATGTGGGCCGTGTTGCAGGCGATGGCGAGCAGCTGGGCGCCGGCGGCCTCGAGGATGCGGGCGGAGTCCACCAGCATCCCGGCCAGGCGCTCTTCGTCTTCGAGGCGCTCCACCACGTCGGGGGCCGGCACGCTGTGGATCAACACGGGCGGGAAGTCGGCGTCGTAGCGGGCACCGGACCGCCGCTGGAGGATGCCCACCACGGCCATGTACAGCTCGGCTGTGGCCTGCGGCCCCATGCCTCCGATGATGCCGATGGTCTTCACGGTCACGGACCTCGCCGCGGGTGAGAGGGCCCGTTATCGTCGCAGCCATGCCGAGGCCGCCTCTCATGCACGAGCTCGGCCGACTGCTCGACCCCAAGGTGCTCGGTACCCTGGGTATCGGGCCCGAGCTGCTGGGCATCTTCGCCGCCACCTGCCTGGTGGTGGCGCTGGGGATGCGCGCGCTGCCCGACAAAGCCAGAAAGCCCTTCCTGCTGCTGGTGAGCCTGGCCTTCGGCGCCCGCTTCCTGGACCCGTTGATCGCCGCCTTCGTGCTGGGTACCACCCTCGCGCTGTGGGCCATCGTGCGCCTCTCGCCACCAGGCCGGGCGCGGCTGGGAGCCGCCGCTGCGCTGCTGGTGCTGGTCTACCTGCCCTTCTGCTTCAGCGGCATCCCCCAACAGCGCATCTTCGCCCACCCCGGCACCTTCGCCGGCAGCCTGGTGCTGCTGGTCGTCTTCTTCAAGCGCGCGGTCTACTTCCTCTACGAGCTGCACCATCGCCGCTTCGAGCGGCCCGGGCCGGTGGACTTCTTCACCTACTTCCTCTCCCTTCCCTTCCTGCTGGGCCAGGCACCCGTGGTGGCCTACACCCACTTCCACGGGCGCTACGCCGCCCCGAGCGCCAGGGGGATGCTGAAGGGGCTGTGGACCCTGGTGCTGGTCCTGCTCCACCTGGCGCTGCTGGCCGTGTTGACGCAGCGCTTCGTGGACATCCCCATGAACGCCCACCTCGCCCAGGTGGCAGCACGGCTGCCTTGGCTGGAGCTCGCCCTGATCCTGGGCCTCAACTACGTGGCGTTCTACCTGTTCCGCTACGCCCACGATCAGCTCGGGGTGGCCTCGGCCCGGATGCTGGGCTTCGCCATCGACGACAACTACGCCAACCCCCTGGCGGCCACCGACTACGCCGACTTCTGGCGGCGCTGGAACATCCACCTGCGGCAGATGCTGGTGTCGATGTTCTACTACCCCGTGGTGCTGCGGCTCAGTCGCGCTCAACCCAAGCGCAGGGCGCTGAACGTGCTGGCGGCCTGCACCGTGGTGTTCTTCTTCCACGGGCTGTTCATGCTGCTCAGCATGGGGACCTTCGTAGAGCCGGGCCGGCCGGGAGCCTGGGGGGAGCTGGCCGTCAGCCTGCTCATCTACGAGGCGCTGCAGATCGTGCTCACCGCCGGCTCGCTGCTGCTGCTGGGACGCGCACACCGCACCGGGCGCTGGAAGTGGATCGGGGTGCCGCTGGGCATCGGGGTCAACTTCACGCTCCGCTCGCTGATGCTGCTGCTCATCTGGCGCAGGGGTATGTCCCTGACCGGCGCCTGGTGGGTGCTGCTGGCCTTGATGCCCTGATCGAACGGCTGGACGACTCTGTTACGATCGTGTACAAGTGTTACGGAAATCGTAACATCAATGGCGCAATGTCCAGTCCCAAGCGCGAGCAGATCATCGCCACCGCCCAGGAGTTGTTCTCCAGGCACGGCCCCAAACGAATCAGCATCGAGGAGATCTGCCGCGAAGCGAGCGCCAGCAAGATGACCTTCTACAGGCACTTCCGGAACAAGGTGCACTTGGTGGAGGTCATCCGCGACCGCATCGCCGAGCAGACCTTCGCGGCGTTCGACGCCATCGACGCCCTGGACATCCCCTTCCCCGACAAGATCGACCGGATGACCGCCTTCAAGGCCCAGCAGGCCCGCAGCATGAATCTGGACTGGATGCAGGACATGGTCAGCACCGCCAGCATCCACGCCGAGTTCGAGCGCCGCTTCCTGGCCAACCTGCGCCGGGCTCAGCAGCGTGGCGAGATCCGCGCCGACATCGATCTCGAGTTCCACCTGCTGCTCGTGCGCAAGTGCGGCGAGCTGTTCCACGAAGGCGACTGGCAGCGGGTCCTGCCCGACGCCGCCTCCTTCACGCACCAGCTCCGCACCATCCTGTGGTACGGGCTGCTCACTCGCGACGAGGACACCCCATGAGGCCTCTCCCCCACTCCCTCCTCGGCCTGGCCCTCGCGGCATGCGCGCCCATCGACCACCACATCCAGGCCCTGCCCGCCGAGCTGGCGGTCGAGCCGGACTGGGCCCCCTCCGCGGAGACCCTCCAGGGCGACGGCTTCACCCGCCAGGACGTGGCCGTCCCCTGCGGCGACACCTACTGCGCCGCCTGGCTCTACCTACCCGAGGGACCCGTGCTGCCCCCGGTGGTGGTGATGGGCAACGGCTTCTGCGGCGAGCGCCAGATGGTGATGACCGAGTACGCCGAGCGCTTCGCCCAGGCCGGGCTGGCCGCGCTGACCTTCGACTACCGCCACTGGGGCGACTCCGGCGGCCTGCCTCGCTACGTCTACGTGGCCGAGGAGCAGGTCGATGACTACACCAGCGCCGTGGCCTGGGCCCGCTCGAGCCCGCTGGTCCGGGGCGACAGGCTGGCCATCTGGGGCACCAGCGCCAGCGGCGGCCACGTCATGTCCGCCGCCGCCCGCGACCCACGCATCGACGCTGTGGTGGCCCAGGTCCCCGGCATCGCCCAGGGCGGCGACCACGACCACGACATGTTCCCCGAGGGCACCCTCTGGGCCCTGGTGCGCCTGTCGTTCATGGACAAGAAGCGCGAGAACCGGAGCGAGGAGCGCATCTACGTGCGCGCCTACGGCTACGGCGAGGAGCTGGCCTTCATTTCTCGGCTGTACTCGATGCCCGTCTACCCGATTACCATGGCTCGCCGGGTTTCATTCCTTCAGGATGTCGGTTCACTATACCACTTGGTTCGGTACTTCAAGTCGCAGACATTTGATAT
>CAZHIK010000856.1:0-4337 GCA_964532635.1 uncultured Enterobacterales bacterium | reverse complement strand
TGGAAGTAGGCCCCGCCACCGCCGGTTTCGGCGATGTTGTCCTCGAAGCTGTTGTCCACCACCCTGATGGTGCAGGAGGAGGTGATCAGGCCGGCGCCCGCGGGGGCCTCGCAGTCCCTGATCACGTTGTCGAGCAGCTCGAGGGTGGAGCCATAGCAGAGGAAGCCGCCGCCGTAGTCGGTGGCCGTGCCGTTCTGGATGGTGAAGCCCTGCACGCTGGCACCGTCACCGCTGGTATGGGTCACGGTCCAGGTGGTGGCGCCGCCGCCATCGACGATGGTCTCGTCTGGGCCTTCCATGGACACGACAGTGAGGGCTTTGCCGCGGATCAGCAGGTTCTCCTGGTAGGTGCCGGGGCAGACCTGGACCACCCCGCCGTCGTCGGCGTCGTCGATGGCTTCCTGGATGACCTGCCACGCGGCCACGCCGTCGTCACAGACCTCGAGCTCGTCGACCCAGCCGTCGCAGTCGTTGTCGACCCGGTCGATGACCTCTTCGGCGTCGGGGTTGATCTCGGGATCGGTGTCGTCGCAGTCCTCGTCGGACCACCAGCCGTCACCGTCTTCGTCCGTGGGGGGCTGGTCGGTGTCGGTGTCGGTGTCCGTATCCGAGTCGGTGTCCGTGTCGCCTTCGGTGAGGCCCGTATCCGCCTTCGGGATGACACCTGATCGGTGACAGCCAGCGGCGATGATCAGCAAGGTCGCGAAGGTGAGGTGGCGAGTCATGGAGGCTCCCGCATGGCGCACGCCACCCCGGTGGGGCCCGCACGCGTTGTCCTGACTATTCTACAGGACACTCGAGCCCGCTGGCATCGAAAACGCGACACCGTGTGACAAGGAGATGTACAGATCATGCAGGTCGGCTTCGTTCAGACCGAGCCTCACTTCGGTGAGGTGGAGCGCAACCGGGCTCGAGCCCTGCAGCAGCTGGGGAGTGCCCCCGGCGATCTGCTGGTTTTGCCGGAGCTGTTCACCACCGGCTACCGCTTCACCAGCGCTGCCGAGCTGGGGGAGCTGGCCGAGCCCGCCGACGGACCCACCGTTCGGGCCCTGCACGCCCACTGCGCGGCCCGCGGCCGCTGGGTGGTGGGCGGCTTCGCGGAGCGGGCGCCCGAAGGCGTCTACAACAGCGCCTTCGTGGTGGGGCCCGAGGGCCTGGTGGGGGTGTACCGCAAGGTGCACCTGTTCCACGAGGAGAAGCGCTGGTTCCTCCCCGGTGACCTCGGCTTCCCCGTGTTCGACCTGGGCCCGGTGAAGCTCGGCGTGCTGGTCTGCTTCGACTGGTGCTTCCCCGAGGCCGCCCGCAGCCTGGCCCTGGCCGGCGCACAGCTCATCGCCCATCCGGCCAACCTGGTGCTGCCCCACGCCCAGAACGCCATGGTGACCCGCTGCCTCGAGAACCAGCTGTTCGTCATCACGGCCAACCGCGTGGGGGCGGACGATCGGGGGGACGGTGTGGTGCTGAGCTTCACGGGCCGCAGCCAGGTGGCCTGCCCCGACGGCACCCGCCCGGTCTGCGCACCCCAGGTGGGGGAGGCCCACGGCGTGCTCGAGATCGATCCGGCCCGGGCCGATCACAAGTGGATCACCCCGGGCAACCACGTGCTCGCAGATCGTCGCCCCGAGCTGTACCGCTCATAGCCACCCCAGCCGGTTACGGGCTCGCATGGCCGCCAGCACGCCGCAATGCCAGCTCACACAGTCCCTCGAGGACTACCTCGAGACCATCTACGAGCTGATCCGCGACCACGGCGAGGCCCGGGTGCGCGGCATCGCCGAGGCCCGTGGGGTCAAGGCGGGCTCCGTCTCCCCCGCGCTGCGGCGCCTCGCCGACCTGGGGTTGGTGGACTACGCCCAGCGCGAACACATCGGGCTCACTCCCCATGGGGAGGTGCTGGCCCGCCGCATCCACGCCCGTCACCGCCTGCTGGAGCGCCTCTTCCAGGACGTGCTGTTGCTGCCGCCGGAAGACGCCGAGCCGGTGGCGTGCGCCATGGAGCACAGCCTCACCCCCGCGGCCATGGACCGGCTGACCCAGCTGCTGGACTACCTGCAGGACCACGACGACGGCCGCGCCTTCCTCGCAGCCTTCCACCGCAGGCTCGACGGGTAGCACCAGGAACCCCCTTTCCCTCTGGGCCCTGGCGCGCTAGGGGGGCTGCCTCGCGCAACCGCAGGAGCTCCTATGTCCAAGTCGGTTCTCTCCATCGTCCAGGTGGTCATCGTGCTGGTGGTGGTGGCGGTCTTCGCCGTGGTCATCGGCGGCGTTACCGGCTGGTTCATCGGCCGCCACGCCTACGAGACCGAGCAGCTCGAGCGCCTGGGCATGGCCCCCGACGACCTCCTGCTGCGCCTCCGCGAGGTCGAGGGTGAGTACCAAGCGCTGTACGAGCACTGCGAGCCCCTCGAGGGCTCCGAGCGCGACATGCTCATCAACGCCCAGGAGCGGGTGGAGAACCTGCGCACCGACATCGAGGACAAGCAGGCCGAGATCGCGGCCCTCGAGGTCAAGGCCAGGCAGAACCACGCCCTGCGCAAGGAGCTCGAGGAGCGCAAGGAAGACCTCGCCCAGCTCGAGACCGCGCTGGTGGCCGCCGAGCAGGAGCGGGAAGAGCTGGTGGAGAAGCTCGAGCTCGCCGTGGAAGAGGTCAGCGTGGCCCGCGCTGAGGCCCGGCAGGCCAAGAACGAGACCATGGTGGTCAAGTGGGACGAGTTCAAGGCCAGCGCGATGCTGCAGATCTGCGAGAGGGGCACCAAGGGCAAGATCGAGAAGTGCCGCGAGGTGGTCGATGCGGCGTTGACCTACGACCGCGAGCGTCGCTTCCGCGAGTGTGTGCGGCAGGGTGCGGCGGTGCCGCAGCTGTTCGAGATCGGGAAGGACGAGGAGCTTCCGGCGTTCGCCGAGTGGGTCTGGACCGAGTCCCGGCTGACCAAGGACTGGTACATCCTGTTCTGTGACCCCACCCTGCCCGAAGCCGGCTCCAATCAGGGCTTCGGCAACGAAGACTTCGACATCGAGAGCGATCCCATCGAGGCCCTGGGGCGGGATGACGACTTCCTCGAGATCCTGGACGACTAGCTTCGGAGCCTAGTGCTCCTCGGCGTACTCACGCAGCTCGCCCACCAGGGTGCGCACGCCCGAGCCTTGGAACCAGCGCACCACGAATCCGGGCACAGAGCCGCCCGCGTCGTAGCGCAGCTCGTAGACCACGTGGCTGCCGCCGTCGGCGCCAGCGGTGATCTCCCACTTGCCGGCGTCTTCGGCCAGGCGGACCTTTTCGCCCGTGATGCCGCTCTGGTCGGGGTTGACCCGCCAGGTGAAGCGGCGGCCGCCCTCGATGGCTTCGTCGGCGTAGATCAGCATGGCCTCGCGGTCGGAGATGCCCGTGGCCACGTGGACCTGGTAGACGTTGTGCTCCCCGGCGTGGCTGGAGACCACGCGGCTGAGGGACACCGAGGAGAAGTACAGGTTGTGGTCATCGATCTTCTCGATGAGCCCCTGCAGCTTGGTGGGCGCGATGGGCCAGTCACACTCGGCGCGCAGGGGCACGACCTCGCCCTCGGCTTCGCCCTTGTAGAAGGTGCAGTCGTTCTCTTGGGCGGTGACCTCCCAGCCCGCGAGGGCGGAGGTGACGAGCAGCAGGGAGAGCATGGGGCCTCCTGGACCGGGGTTTCCATCTGACTAACCGGATCCCGTGCATCACCTCCATGTGCCCCGCATCCTCTCGCGGAATAGGAGAGACCCACTCAGAAGGAGCCAGCCATGAGTTCCGAGCTCGACGCTGTGGTGAATCGCATCGTGGACCGGGTGCGCGCGCGCATCCAGGAAGAGCAGGCCCCGCCTCTGCCCGAGGTGCGCGGCACGTGGCAGGACGAGTCGGCGGCCCGGCTGGCCCTCACCAGCGGCTGCGACCGCCTGGGCTTGTCTGGTGCCGAGCCGCTCCAGGCCGCGCCGCCCAGCGATCTGGCCCGGCTCATCGACCACACCCTGCTCAAGCCCACCTCCACCCGCAAGGACATCGAGCGGGTCTGCGCCGAAGCGCGCAAGTACGGCTTCGCGTCGGTCTGCGTCAACACCACCTGGATCGGCCTGGTGGCCCGGCTGCTCGACGGCAGCAGCGCCATGCCCATCTGTGTGGTGGGCTTCCCCCTGGGCGCCATGAGCATCCAGGGCAAGGCCGACGAGACCCGCCACGCCATCAAGGCGGGCGCGGCCGAGATCGACATGGTGCTCAACATCGGTGCCCTCAAGAGCGGCGACTACGACACCGCCCTCGAGGACATCCGCCAGGTCGTGGCCGCGTCTCAGGGGCGCCCGGTCAAGGTGATCATCGAGAC
>CAZHIK010000855.1:0-4338 GCA_964532635.1 uncultured Enterobacterales bacterium | reverse complement strand
ACTCCGCCTACGACGACTCGGGCGGTGGGATCTGGGTCAGCGGCGGCAGCGTCGGCCTGAGCTCGGTAGCGCTCACCGACAACGTGGTCACCTACGGCTCCGGTGGGGGCATGTACGTCCAGTACCAGGCCGAGGTGACCGTGGAAGAGGTCACCTTCCAGGGCAACATCGCCACCTACGGCGCCGCGGGCGGATTCTACCTCTACTACAGCAGCAACATGACCGGCACGGGGCTGTACCTGTACGAGAACAGCGTAGGCAACAGCAACGGTGGCGGCTTCGTGGTCGACGAGGGCTCCTACCTCGACATCGACGGTGGCTGGTTCGAGGGCAACTACGGCTACAGCTTCGGCGCGGGTGTGGTCGATGGCTCCCAGGCTGTCCTGCAGCACGTCCACGTGATCGACAACGACGCCACCTACGTGGGTGGCATCGGCGTGCGTGACTACGGCGAGCTGTACCTCACCAACGTGATCTTCAACGGCAACAGCGATGGTTCGTCCAGCGGCGGCTCGTCCTACTACGGCGCGGCGCTCACCGCCTACAACTACTCCTGGCTGTTCATGGACTTCGTCACCCTGGTGGGCACCGAGGGCAACTACGCCCTGCGCCTGCTCTCGGGCTCCTACCTCGAGCTGAACAACAGCATCGTGGCCTTCAACAGTGGCTACGGCCTGGAGCTCTCCCAGTCGTCGTCCAGCTACCTCAGCGGCGGCTACAACGACTTCTACGGGAACACCTACGGCAACCTGTACTACGACAGCAACGCCGAGTACGCCATCGAGGGTGCCAAGTCCATCGAGGACGATCCGGACTTCGTGGACTACCAGGGTGTGCCTGCCTCCGATGATCTGCACCTGAACTCGGGTAGTCCCTGCGAGGACATGGCTGATCCGGACTACACCGACCACGACGGCTCCGCCGCCGACATGGGGGCGTACGGAGGCGAAGGCAGCGACTGGTAGCCGCCAGCCGGGGGTCATGATCACCACCACGTCACCCACTCGTCGAGACGTTCGGCGCTTCCTGCTGATGGGTGGCGTCGCGCTGCTCGTCGTGGGGGTGCAGCCGGCATGGGCGGGCGGGCCGCCCGAGTCCGAGCCCGGTGGACCCATCGTCGAGGAGCATGAGCCCGAAGGTCTGGCTCCCACCGAGCCCCCGGACCTCAGCGCGCGACCCGAGCCGCTGCCCCTGGCCATCACTGTCAGCGGCGCGGTGTCCCTGGGGGCCTGGCAGGCGGGCTTTCTGCACTACCTGGCCGAGACCATCAAGCGAAACCCCGACGCGTTGGACCTCCACCTGGTCACCGGGGCCTCGGCGGGTACCATCAACGCCCTGATCATGGCCATGGAGGTGGCCGAGGAGCCCCTCGACGATCCGCGTCAGAGCCTGTTCTGGTCCCTGTGGAACGACTTCACCTACGAGGAGATCTTCGACGTCTCTCGAGCCGAGGGGCCCTACCTGTCTTCGGGGCGGGTCATCCAGAAGCTGGCCGACGACGTGGGGGTGGAGTGGGACAAGGGGGTCGATGAACAGCTCGACGTGGTGCTCGGGGCTGCTGTCACCCGCCTCGAGCACCGCCGAGTCGAGCTGGGCGACGGGCTCACCGTGGCCCGCAACCAGGAGCACTTCACCATCCGCATCCAGGGCCGTGGTGAGGGCGTGCCGCCGCAGGTGAGCAACTACGTGGACCGCCAGGCCCACCTACCCCAGTTGCTGCTGCCCCTCGAGCCTCCTGTCGGCGATGGTGTGGTGCCTCCCGAGCCCTTCGACGTGATCACTCAGGTGCTCTTCGCCTCCTCGGCCCTGCCCGGTGCCTTCGAGCCTCAGCTGATCCACTTCTGCGAGACCACAGCAGACAGCTCCGTGCCCCCCTGTGTCGGCGGCACCTCCCAGGCCCTCTTCATCGACGGTGCGGTCTCCGATCGGCACCCGCTGCGGCTGGCCTGGCGGCTGGCCGACATGGGCCTCGAGCCTGGCGTGGATGGGGGCCTGGTCTGGCGCGATCAGCCCTCTCAGGCCACGGCCCGGCTGCCCGACGACCTGCTCTTCCTCTACATGGACCCCACCCACGCCGCCTATCCACCGCTGCCGTCGCCGCAGGGAGTGGCGCAGGGAAGCAGCACCGACAAGATCCTGGCCACCTTCGCGGGCCTGGCGGGTGATCTGGCCGGCGCAGCCCAGGCCTCGGAGCTGTACAACCTGGCCGAGGAGAACCCTGTCTTGGCCCACCGCCTGGCCTTGGTGGAGCCCACCATTCCGCCCGTGAGCGGCGAGCTGTTCAAGTTCTTCGGCTTCTTCGATCGTCGCTTCCGGCGCTACGACTTCTTCCTGGGCATGGTGGATGCCCGACGTTTCCTGGACGACCTGGTCCAACACAGGGTCGTGGAGCGTTCCGGGGCCCAGTTGGTCTACCCCGATCCCGAGCTGCCTCAGAAGTTCTGGCACCCCTACAACTGCATCCGCTCGGTGGTGGACGGCGGGGGTGAGCCGGACCAGGCCTGCATCGACGAGCACAAGGGTGGCTTCGAGGTGCTGCTTCAGACCTCCGTCGATCGGCTGTGGGACCACTGCGAGCGCTTGCCCGACGGCACCATCACCCATCACCAACTCTGCCAGGCGGCCATCGACGGTTCGAGACCGCGCCCCATCGTGCCCAACGTGGACACCAGTCCCTCCTCGAATGCCTGGCGTCGGCGCGGCAAGCCCGACAACCTCGAGGGCGACTTCGACTACATGAGCCGGCTGCTCGAGCAATATCGCTTCGAGTACCGCGACTTCGGCCTGTCCCGCCGCCAGGCCTGGCTGGGAACCTCGTATCTGCGCGAGGAGATGGGGGGCATGGTCAGCGCCTACGGCCAGAAACTCGACGGGCGGGCCCGGCTGCTGGTGCTCGGTGGGGGCAAGCCCGCGCTGAACCTGCTGCACTACGCTCCCCCCATCACCGCCATCCATCTGGGCCTGGGCTCCGGTGTGGAGATCGGTGTCAGCTCGACGGGCCGCTTCGTTCCGGCGCGTTGGGTTCGTTTCCACACCGCGCTGCAGGTCGAGGGCTTGGGGCGCTTCCTGTCGTCGAGGCCCAATGTGGTCACGGTCAACCCCATGATCGGGCTCGAGCTCGAGCACCCGAGCTTGTCCGGTGTGCTGCTCCAGCCGCGGCTGCTGGGGCGTGTAGGCTTCCAGGCCAGCAGCGCCGACAGCTGGACCCAGGGTGCCTGCGACACCGTGGGCTTCGACTCGGATCCGATGGTGTGCTCGGTGCCGATGGCCCAGGGTGCCATCGTGCTGCCGGTCTTCGAGCGGCTGCGCTTTCAGCTGGGGCTGCGCTACGACTTCGGTTTCTGGCTGGGCGAGCCCGAGCTGAACGACGACGCCTTCACCGCAATCGGCAGCATGGGCTTCCAGTGGATCTCACCCTTCGCCGAGGAACCCCGGCGACGGCTCACCCATCACCGTCGCCAGAAGGAGCGAGAACTGGACGAAGAAAGGCTATGATCTCGGCCTTGACGACCTCGCGGTCCCAGTCCCAGAGCAGGTGGTGGTTGTTGCGATCGTCCACCCGCACGTAGCGCTTGTCCCCGCTGCCGATCGAAGGGAAGAGCAGCTCGGAGGCCGTCTGGGCTGCGGCGAAGTCGGTGGGGGAGTGCATCATCAGCACCGGGGTCTGGATAGCGCTCAGCACCTCGGGCTGAGATGCTCGTCGGCCCAGTTCGGCCAGGGTGAGCACCGAGCGGGTGGCGATGCGGTCGTATGAGAACAGGTGGGGCCGGGCTTCCTTGCGGTTGACCTGCACAGTGCCCTTGGCCTTGGGCACCCAGCGCACCACGGGCTGCAGCTTCTCGGCCCACCACTCAGGGCGCTCGAAGTAGTACCACTGGTGCTGGATCTCGTAGCAAGGAGCCAGCAGCACCAGGCGGTCCACCGGCTCCTGGGCGGCGACGATTGTGCTGATGGCGCCACCCATGCTGAAGCCCACCAGGATCACCTGGTCGTGCTCCGCCTTGGCGCGGCGCAGGGCGTGCAGCACGTGGTCCACGAGCTCATCGGCCGTGGTGACCTCCATGTCCTCGGGGGTGGTGCCGTGGCCGGGAAGGCGCTCCAGGCGGACGTGGCAGCCCATGTCGGCCAGGCGCTCCCCGAGGTCGGCGAAGTCTTTGCGGGAGCCGGCGAAGCCGTGGACCAACAGGCAGTGGACCGGCGCGTCGGGATCCCCCAGCTCGATGGCTTCTGTTCCGGGAACCACGGGCAGGACCTCGATCTGGGACATGGGCTCCTCCGGTGCGGTGGTGACGTCGCCGGCGGATGGCGGCGCGGTGGCGAGGAGGGTGGCGAGGAGCA
>CAZHIK010000854.1:0-4340 GCA_964532635.1 uncultured Enterobacterales bacterium | reverse complement strand
ATGGATGCAGCTGACGGCCACGCCGTGGGGTCGCAGGTCCACCCGCCAGCTCTCGAGCATCCGCGCCTGGGCCGCCTTGGAGCTGGCGTAGCTGGCGGCGTTGGGCAGGCCGCGGAAGGCCGCCAGGCTGGAGATACCCACCAGCTGACCCCTCCCCGCCTCGACCATGGGGCGGATGAAGGGCGCCAGGGTGTTGGCGGTGCCGATGACGTTGATGGCGTGGGTCTTTTCGTGGATGGCCAGGTCGAAGCGAGGGGCGGGGTTCAGCCCCCCCACACCAGCGTTGGCGATGGCGATGTCCACGAACCCGAAGCGCTCGACGGCCTCGGCGGCCACCGCCGCCATGCGCTCGCGGTCCGAGACATCCCCGGAGCACACCAGCACCTCGGCGCCCAGCTGCTCGCACTCGGTGGCCAGGGCCTCGAGCTTCTGGGCCCGCCGAGCCACCAGCACCAGCTTGGCGCCGTAGCCGGCCAGCAACAGAGCGAGGTCCCAGCCCATCCCCGAGGAGGCTCCGGTGAGGAGCACCGTCTTGCCGGAGAACCATTCCTTCATGGGCGCCTCTCGTTCATGTACGCGGACTCGCATGGTAGCAGCCCACGCCACGGCCGGGAGGTTCGCGGCTCTCTACTCCGCGGTCATGGCCTCGAGATCCAGGCCTTCCCACAGCACGAGCCCCAGGCGACGCAGATCCACGAAGTGGTACATGTCGGTGTAGACGCCGAGGGGCATCAGCTCAGCCAGGGCGGCGGGATCCTCGCGGTACAGGATCACCGTGCCGTCCTGATCGAAAAAGCGCTCGGTCCAGATATCCAGGATGACGTCCGCTTCGGCCTCGAAGAGCCGGTGGCCCGAGGCCTCGGTCTGGGGCACCGCGGGATCCCGTCCCATCACGCACTCCTCTCGGGCCCAGCTGTGGTCCACAGGGGGCTCGGGGTCGTCGTGATCCACGATGGCCTGCCGCAGCCAGGCTCGCAGGTCCCAGGGGCCGGCGCTGTCCAGCAGGAATCCAGCGCTGGTGCCCGGCGGGATCTGCGGCGCGTAGAACGAGGCCTCGCCGCCCTCGGCCACCACGAAGACATCGTGGACCGGGTGCTCGCTGTCGTTGTGCAGCAGGTAGTGGGGCCGATCCGGAGCCCAGGTGCTCCCCCGCTCCACCCACAGGGCCGGCCGCTCGCGGGTGTCGGCCTCATAGAACAGGAAGCGCTCGCTCTCCGCTCCCCGCTGCACCCACATGGCCTCGAGCCCCCGCAGCTGGGTGACCCAGTCCTGGTCGGCCTGGTGGGGCTGCACCGTGGGCTCGGGGACCAGCTCCATGGCGTCCCACAGAAGCTGCGCCCTCGGATCGCTGGGCAAGGGGCCGCTGTCGTACTGGAAGGGACCCCGCTCGGCCCGCAGCTCGGCCAGCTGCCGGAACTCCCGCCGAGCACCCCCGCCGTTGGCCAGAGCGGCCGGGCGCTGGGTATCGACCTGGGGGTACCAGACCGCGGCCTCGCCCTGGGTGAAGCCCACCTCTACAGCGAGGGGCACCGCCTGGGCCCAGCGGGCAGGGGCGTAGAAGTGCACCACGGGCAGGGTGCGCACGCCGGAGTCGGCGGGCAGGGTGCGCACCGGCACCGCGTCGGGAAGGGGCGCGGCGCCATCGCGGTGGAACCAGGCGGGCAGCTCCACCGGCGCAGCGGGCTCGCCCGCAGCATCGAACACCTGCACCCCCCACTCGTGCACATGCAGCGGATAGGCGCACCAGGACTCGGCCTGGGCGGACAAAGACATCAACAACGCGACGAGCAACATGGCGGCTCCCGGGTGGGGCGGCTCACCAACGCCCCAGGAAGCGCAGAGCTTTCACGCAATGTAGGGGCGGGATTCGTCCCCGCCCGAACGCACCGTCAGAGAACCCCCATCATCCCCGCGACGAGGTAGACCGCGCCGCTCTGGCCACCGTTGCGATCCGAGCCCTCCGCGCCCACCGCCAGGTCATCCAGGCCGTCGCCATCCATGTCACCAGGCCCCGCCACCGCCAAGCCAGCGTTGTCGGCCGAGGCCTCTCCCGCGAAGCGCAGCGCATCCAGGCCCAGGTCCATCGTGCCCACATCGGGGGCGAAGACCAGGTAGACCGCGCCCGTGCCGCTGCCGTTGACCTTGCAGCCGGGGGCGCCCACGACGATGTCGCTCCAGCCGTCACCGTCGATGTCGCCGGCTGCTGCCAGGCTCGATCCGGCCTGCTCCTCCTTGCTCGCGCCCACCATGACCAGATCGGCCTCCGCCGCGCTCAGGCCGTCGTCCAACGGGCCGTAGAACAGATAGGCCGCGCCAGCGAGGTCGCCACCGCTGTCCTCACCCTCGGCGCCCACCAGCAGGTCGTCGTAGCCGTCGCCGTCGAGGTCACCGGCCGCACTCACGACCGAGCCGAACCTGTCGCCCCGCGCAGCGCCAAACAGCGTGAGGTCGGCCTCGCCCAGGCCGATGTCGCCGGCCAGGGGGGCGCTCACCACGTGCACCGCACCGGCGGCGCTGCCCGCGCCGTCCTGGCCCCAGGCGCCCACGGCCAGCTCCACCCGGCCATCGCCGTCTGTGTCCCCGATCCCCGCCACGGCGGTGCCAGCGTAGTCCTTGCTCACGGCGCCCAGCAAGCGGACATCCGCCGTGGACAGGGCCGCAGTGCCACTGACCGGACCGAAGAACAGGTAGGCCGCGCCCGCGCTGTCGCCCGCGCTGCTCTCGCCGAAGGCACCCACCAGCACATCGTCCCGTCCGTCGCCGTTCACATCGCCCACACCGGCCAGGGCACAGCCCGCCCGATCGTCTTCGGCCATACCCAGCAGGCGCGCGTCCGCCTCGCCCAGCCCCAACTCGCCCTCCACCGGGCCCAGGGTGAGGTAGGCGATGCCGGCCCGGGCTCCGTTGCCGTCGTAGCCCGTGGCTCCCACCAGCAGGTCGACGGCACCGTCGCCGTTCACGTCTCCAGCCGCCGACACGCTGTAGCCCGCGTTGTCCGAGGCCAGCTCGCCGACCAGCTTGGCCCGGGCGCCGGCCAGGCTGCTCTCCCCTGCCAGCGGGCCGCTCACGATGTAGACCGCGCCCGCGTTCCGATCGACGCTGTCCTCCTGCCAGGCACCCACGGCCAGCTCCCCCAGGCCGTCGCCGCTGATGTCTCCCAGAGCCGCCAGGGCGTTGCCGGCCTTCACGCCGGAGGTCTCGCCCACCAGCACGGCCTCGGCCGCCGCCAAGGCGGCGTCATCGGGCCAGCCTACACAGTCGTCGGTGGAGCCATCACAGTCGTTGTCCACGCCGTCCTTGCACAGGTCGATGGCGCCGGGGTGCACCGTGCTCTCCCGGTCGTCGCAGTCCTGGTCGTTGGACACGTAGCCGGAGGGCTGGGCGCAGCTCATGGTCACCGTGGCGGCGTCACCGTAGCCGTCTTGGTCCCGGTCCCGGTACCAGGGGCGGGTGTCCGCGGCGTCGTCCTCGTCCACCAGCGTGTCGCAGTCGTTGTCGAGGCTGTCGCAGATCTCGGGGGCATCGGGATTGACCGTGGCCGCGGCGTCATCGCAGTCACCGCGGACCGTGACGTAGCCGGGCTCCAGCTCGCAGGCGTACAGAGCCTCACCGCGGGCGCCCCAGCCGTCGCCGTCAGCGTCGGGCCACTGGGCGACGATCTCGTCGGAGTCCAGGTCGATGACGTCGTCGCAGTCGTCGTCGATGCCGTTGCACAGCTCGGTGGCGGCGGGATGCACCCAGGGGTTGCTGTCATCGCAGTCGGTCTTGGGCGCGACGTACCCGCTGGGAGCCTCGCAGGCGATGTGCCCGGTACCCCGCAGGCCGTAGCCGTCGCCGTCCGCGTCCAGGAACCAGGCCCGAGCGTCCACCGCGTCGTCCTCGTCGATCACCGCGTCGCAGTCGTTGTCCAGCCCGTCGCAGATCTCGTTGGCGCCCGGGTTGGCCGCCGCCACGCTGTCGTCGCAGTCACCGGCATCGAGTACGTGACCGTCGGGACGCTGGCAGGCGTAGCTGGAGGCGCTCTCCAAGCCCCAGCCGTCGGCATCGGCGTCCAGGTACCAGGTGCGCCCGTCCAGGGGATCGTCGTCCACCAGGCCGTTGCAGTCGTCGTCCACGCTGTTGCAGAGCTCGTCGGCAGCGGGATTAACCTCGGCGATGTCGTCGTCGCAGTCCAGCGCCAGCTCGACGCCCAGGTAGCCCTCGGGCTGCTCGCAGGCCCGGGTGTCGCTCTCCAGGGCTCCATAGCCGTCGCCGTCACCGTCGCGGTACCAGTCGATGGCGTCCCCCGCGGCGATGTCCACCCGGGTGTCGCAGTCGTCGTCGATGCCGTTGCACTGCTC
>CAZHIK010000853.1:1717-4347 GCA_964532635.1 uncultured Enterobacterales bacterium | reverse complement strand
GTGCGACGAGCCCTGCGGACCGAACCCGCCAAGCGGCGGCTCATCCGGCTGCTGGACCGGGCCATGCCAGGGGATGGACGCTAGCGCCGAACCAGCGGCTGGGCTGCAGCAGGCCCCAGGCTAGCCCTGGAAGCGCTTCAGGGCCTCTTCCACCAGCTGTGCAGCGCTCCCCGGTGAGACGCTGGGAGCCGCTGGCGCAGGCCCCGTGGGCCCCACCACGCCTTCGGCCTGGGGACCGAGCCCCGCCTTGCGGCGCTTGTCGAGCAGCACCTGTACATCAGGGGCCGGAATCCTGCGGGGCCCTCCCAGCTGAGCGGCCACCATGTGGATCTTGCAGAGGTGCTCCACCAGCTCCATGCGCAGGAAGCAGGTCTCGAGGTCCGGCCCTACGGTGAGCACGCCGTGGTTGGCCATCAGCACCGCGTCGGCGTGGCGCAGGCCCGCCTGCAGGCCCCTGATCTCGTCGTCGGAGCCGGGGAAGGCGTAGGGCACGGTGGGGATGCGGTGGCCCAGGGAGACCACGGGTTCGGGCATGAAGGGCTCGCCCAGCTCGACCCCGGCCACGGCGAAGCCGGTGGCGGTGGGGGGGTGGGCGTGCAGCACGGCGCGGACCTGGGGTCGAGCCCGGTAGGCCGCCAGGTGCAGCTTCATCTCCGAAAACGGCTTGCGTGTGCCCGACAGCTTGTTGCCGGTACCATCGACCGTGATGAGCCACTCGGGGGCCACGTCGGCCTTGGAGACCGCGGTGGGGGTGCACAGGAAGCGGCTGTCGCCCAGGCGCACGGAGAGGTTGCCGTCGTGGTTGGCCACCCACCCCGCGGCGTGCACGCGGTGGGCGTAGCGGACGATGTCGCGGCGCAGCAGCTCTTCCATGTTCGACCTACTCGCCCGGGCCCGTCAGGGTGGACTCACCGGCCAGCTCTACCTCATCGACGATGGCCAGGATCACCGAGTGGTGCGGCACCTCGGCCAGGGGGGGCTTGGCCAGGATCTGCCGGGCGGTGTTGCCTTCGCGGGCGCAGAGCACCAGGTCGCCCACGCCGGCTTGGACCGAATCGACGGACAGGAAGCTGCGCCCCTTGGGCTTGCCGTGCACATCCACGGGCTGGCAGACCATGACGGCGTAGTTGTCGAACACGGGGTGTTTGACGGTGGCGATGGAGTTTCCGATGACGCGGCAGAGGATCATCCGATGTACCCCTCGTCGGCCCAGTAGTGGTCCACGATGGCCACGATGCCCACATCCACTGGCGCGAAGCCGTTGGGCAGCGCCATGGCGGCTTCCTTGCCGGTGACCCACTGCACGGTGTCGCCAGGGCCGGCCTGGAGCGGATCGGCCGCGATGACGGGCGGTCCGTCGGGCTGGCCGCTGTGGTCGTGGGGCTGGATGACCAGCAGGCGGATGCCCTCGAGGGTGGGGTACTTCTGCTCGCAGACGCAGGTACCGATGACCTTGGCCAGCTGCATCACAGGCCTCCGGGCTTGAAGGGGGGCGGGCGCAGCAGCCACGCCAGGAACTCGGGGTGGGGGCGGGCGATGCGCTCGATGGCGAACAGCGAGCCGCGCTTGGTGAGCACGCGCTCACCGGCGGCCAGGGCCGCTTCGACGTCGTGCTGCGCGCCCTGGACCACGTAGTAGGCCTTGCCCCCCAGGGCGCCGGCCACCCGCACGCCACAGAGGCAGACGTCGGCGTCCTTGAGCGAGCGGTCGCAGGCCTCGAGCACGCCGGCCACGTGGCGGCCTTCGACCACACCCACGCAGTCGGGGTCCTCGAGGTCGATCACGCCCATCAGGCCTCGGGTGAGGCCGGGGTGGACCACGGGCAGGAGCATGCGCTCCACCACGCGATCCGCGCCTACGGCACAGGCGGCGCCGTAGGACTCTTCGACCTCGGCCACCGAGCCCGAGAACAGGATCAGGAACTTGCCCGGCTCCACCAGGTTGGCTTCGTGGATGGTGACCGCGGCCTGCTTGACCATGGCATCGACCGCACGCAGCCCGCGGGCCACGCTGTCGAGCTCGATCAGGGCCAGTGCCTCGACCACGAACGCTCCGGGGTGAAATCAGACGATGCGGAAGTGGCCCGACAAGGTGCAGCGTCGGGTGCGGGTGAAGTGGCCCGCGTGGGTGACGCCCTCGCCGGTGGGGCTGGCGATGGTGAAGGAGGTGTAGCCTTCGCCGCCGAAGCCCAGGCCCGCGTAGTGGGGCGCGTTCTTGACGAAGATGGAGCAGTCGCACAGGCGCGCCATGCGGTGCAGCATGTCGATGTTCTTCGAGTACATGCCCGCGGTGTGGCGGTTGCCTTGTTCGGCCTCGACCGCCAGGTCGATGGCTTCGTGGACGTCGCGGGCGCGTACGATGCCGATGACGGGCATGAGCAGCTCGCCCTGGACGAAGCTGTGGTCGAAGGGCACCTCGGCGAAGATCAGCCGGGGATCGCCGCTGAAGGGCACGTCGATCTCCCGCAGGATCTTGCCGGCGTCCTGGCCCACCCAGTCGCCCACGGGGTGGCGCTTGTCGGGCTGGACCACCAGCTTCTCGCAGCGGGTGATCTGGTAGTTGCGCAGCTGGACGGCGCCGCAGTGCTGCATGGCTTCCATGAGCTGGTCGGCCACCGCGTCTACCACGAT
>CAZHIK010000853.1:0-1707 GCA_964532635.1 uncultured Enterobacterales bacterium | reverse complement strand
GACTTCTTTTTCATCGATGCAGATGAGGTTGTTGTCCATGCTGGCGCCGGCGATGATGCCGCGGGCGGCCTGGCCGATGTCGGCGGTCTCGTCCACCACCACGGGCGGGTTGCCCGGGCCGGCGGCCACGACCTTCTTGCCGGAGTTCATGGCCACCTTGACCACGCCGGGACCGCCGGTGACCACCAGCAGGTTGATGCCCGGGTACTTCATCAACTCCTGGGCCGACCGGATCGTGGGCTTGGCGACGCAGCACAGCAGGTTGTCGGGGCCACCGACCTCCATGCTGGCGCGGTTCATGATGTCCACCGTCATCGCCGAGGTGTGCTTGGCCCGTGGGTGGCAGTTGAACACGCCGGTGTTGCCACCCGCCACGAAGCCGATGCCATTGCAGATGATGGTCTCGGTGGCGTTGGTGGTGGGGGTGATGGACCCGATCACGCCGTAGGGTGCGCGCTCGACCAAGGTGAGGCCGTCGTCGCCGGTGTAGGCGACGGTCTTGAGGATCTCCGGCCCCGGGGTGCGGTTGATGGCCAGGATGTTCTTCTTGATCTTGTCTTCCACCCGGCCCATGCGGGTCTCTTCGACCGCGAAGCGCGACAGCTCGGTGACCTTCTGGGTCAGGCGCTTGCGCATGTTGGCGATGATCTCGCGGCGCTTCTCCATCGGCAGCGCGATGAGCACCTGCTGGGCTCGCCGCGCGGCGTTGGTGCACTGGGTGACGTCGGGCAGCACGCCGTGGGGCTGGGCTGGCGGGGCCGTGGGCGCTGGCGGGGCCTGGCCCGCACGGACCTGGCTCAGCACGCGCTCGACGATCTCGGAAACCTGCTCGCGTGGCAACATGGGGAACCCCTAGGAGGCTTCGGGAAGACCGGAGGGGATCACCCCTGGCCCTGGCCCGGGTTCTTCAGGTACTTGGTGTCGCCACCGACCTCGAGGATGTCCACGATGGCCATGACCACCGCGTCGCATGGCCTCTTGTCGGTGGCCTTGGTCATGCGGGCACTCGAGCCCGTGGCGTACAGGACCACTTCGTCGATGCCGGCGCCCATGGCGTCGGCCGCGACCACGAAGGTGTCCTTGAGCTTCAGGTCCAGGGTGAGGTCCTGGACGAGGTAGAGCTTGAGGCCCTCGATCTTCTCGTCTTTGCGTGTCGACACGACGGTGCCGACGATCTTGCCCAGCTTCATGGTGCCTCCGGACTCGGCGGGGACGTGGGTGGACCCCCGAGGTGGGGGCCCGTATATGTTGTCCGGAGGAAGCTACTTCTTGGGCGCGGGCTTGCGGCCGAGGGGCAGGACCTCGTCGATGTTCTCGTGCGGGCGCGGGATGACGTGCACGCTGACGAGCTCGCCAACACGCTGAGCCTGGCGGGCGCCGGCTTCGGTGGCGGCCTTGACGGCAGCGACGTCGCCACGGACGATGGCGGTGACGTAGCCGCCGCCGATCTTTTCGTAGGAAACGAGCTCGACACGCGCGGCCTTGACCATGGCGTCACTCGCCTCGACCATCGCCACAAAGCCCTTGGTTTCGATCATGCCCAGAGCGTCGGCCATGAGGATCTCCTCTTTGCTTCCAGAAGGAAGGCTTCTACGGGGTATCGGGACTGAGCGTCCCGGTGGGACTGGAACGGCTGGAACCTAGCGCGGGGGGTGCTTCGGAGCAAGGTGTGCGTGAGCCGTCTCGGCTCGTCGTGGCGGGGCTTTT
>CAZHIK010000852.1:0-4348 GCA_964532635.1 uncultured Enterobacterales bacterium | reverse complement strand
GTCCTCGTTGATGAGCGAGGGGTCCGGGTTTGTGGGCGTGCGGGCCTTGACCGAGGGGTGGAAGCTGGAGACTCGCTCGGGCATGGGCGCTCCGGAACTGGCGGATGTCCTGGCATACTACACGTTCTGGGCCACCAGGTTCCCACCCCGGCGCGGTGGCGTGTTTTCCGGGCAGACCCACCCGAGGCACGGCCCCCCCGAGGAGACTCCCATGACCCGCCAGATCGTTTTCCCCACCCTGTTGTTGGCTTCCATCGGCTGCCAGGCCCAGTTCCACTCCCAGGAAGGCCAGTGGGCCTTCCAGGACGACCAGCTCGTCAGCGAGCCCCACACTGGCTTCGGTGACGACCAGAGCGTGCTCGAGGACACCCTGGTGTGCCCAAGCGTGCACTGGCAGGGCGAGGAGATCGAGGGCTGGGACGCCGAGGCCCTGTTCGACGCCTGCGTGGACCAGTTCCTGAGCGAGGGCGCCAGCTTCGCCGAGCACGGCGAGCTGGACTGCGTGCACATCGAGCAGGCCAGCGAGGTGGAGTGGAGCCTCGAGGCTGCGGCTTGCGAAGCGGAGTTCGCCGCTGGCGACGAGCTGGTCTCGGATCGTGTGATCTTCGAAGTGGTGGCCCTCGACGGCGTGAGCGCCCACGTGGACCAGTGGCCCGAGCGCAAGGCCCTCGAGGGCCTGGACCTCGAGCCCCCCGGGGTGCTCAGCGAGAGTGTGATGGTGGCCGAGGGCGAGGCCTTCCGACTGCTCGAAGAGGCCGAGGTCCACCTGTTCCTGCGCATGTGGGACGACGAGCGCGATCAGCCTGCGGCGTGGCGTGCGGGTGATGGTGAGGTGATCCTGGAGGTCAGCTCCGGCAGCGTGGAGCAGCTGGACCGGGACCTCGATCCTGGCTGGATCGCGCTGAGCATGAGCGCGGGTTCCGAGGCGGAGCTGCAGCTCGAGGTGCAGGGGAAGATCATCTCCGCGGGCAGCCTCCGCGCGGCCGCACCCGAGGAGATCGTCAGCCTGGACGTCGTGGCGGGCTTCATCTCCCACGAAGAGGGCACCGAGCTGCGCTGGCCCTGGGCCGCCCGGGCCATCGCCCTGGACAGCGACGACCGGCCTGTCTTCGGTGCACCGGTGGTGTGGAGCGTCACCGGTGAAGAGCTGGCCCTCACACCCGGCGTCGGCAGTGGCACGGGCGTCCCCGGGGAGGACTACACCTGGGTGGAGGACGCCTGCACGCCGCCCAAGCAACAGATCGGCGAACGTTCGGCCACCCTGAGCGCCAGCTGGGGCGAGCTGAGCGACAGCCTCGAGCTGACCTGGACCATCACCGAGGACATGGTGGACCTGGACGGCGACTGGAGCGCCGACGAGAACTGCGGGGGCGGCTGCGCTGGCGGCTGCTCCAGCGGCGGATCGGCGGGCGGTATGGCCTGGGTGCTGGGTATGGTGGCGGGTGCGCTGGGCCTGCGGCGGCGGCGCGTCGGGCGGGGGTAGACTCCGCCGCTATGGTGGCGGCGTTCGGGCGGGGGTGAACCCCGCCCTTACATCGGCTGTGCTGGAAAAGCTGGCCGGCGTACAAGGCCAGGCCGAGGTTGCTGGGGGTGTAGCGGTAGCTGCGCCCCGTTTGCGTTGGCCATGTCCCTACTGGCTCGGTGGGAATCGGGATGGTGGATTCTCGTGGGCCGCGCCGTCGGCGCTGGAGGGCATCGGCGCCAGAGCCGTGCGCCCCTGCTGGCACACCCGCCGGGGATGAGCGATCATCGTGCGTAGAGGATCTCGACGATGAACAGGCCCCCCGCTGCTCTCCTGCTCCTGGCCGGCCTCGGGCTCGCCCTGGCAGGGTGCGGTGAGAAGAATCGGCGAGCGGCGGACACAGGAGATGTTCCCGACTGCGCCGAGGACTACCTCGCGACCCGCGGGCTGTGCGTTCCTACACGTTGTGGGTCAGGGCGATGGGGAGACTTGGAGGTGGGCGAAGATACGGTCTACGTGGATGCCGACGCCGCGGATGGTGGAGACGGCCGTGAGGGCTCGCCCCTGCGCAGCATCCAGGCGGCGTTGGACCTGGCCGGGAGCAGGGGCGGGGGCCTCGTGGCGGTGGCCGCGGGGAGCTATGCGGAGACGCTGGCGCTCACGAGCGACCATGCCGACGTCCACCTGGCAGGACGGTGTCGGGAGCTGGTGACCGTCGATGCCAGCGTGGGGGACGAGGTGACGGCGGGGATCGTCATCGACACCCTGCACGGTGAGGTGGAGGTGTCGGGGGTGGGGGTGGTGGGGTCGGGCTACTACGGAGTTCTTGCGGGCTCCGGGATCGCGACGCTCACCGCGGTGAGGGTGGAGGGGAACGCACAAGCAGGGATCGCCGCATATCAGGCAGGCTTCATCGCCCCGCCCAGCCTCGAGGTGAAAGACAGCGAGATCGTGGGAAACACGGGCTTTGGGATCTTGGCGCAAACCGCCGGGACTCGGGTGGTGCTCGAGAACACCACGATCAAGGGAACATCGCCGTATTCTGACGAGAGCTTCGGGTATGGTGCCCTGGTGTTCGGTGACGCGACCCTGGAGGCCACCAACTGCGTGATCTCCGAGAACACCAACGCGGGAATCCTGGGCGGTGACGAAGGCAGCAGGATCACGCTGCGCGAGGTCGCCATCCGCGACACCAGGTTCAACGACCACGGGAGAGGGGGCTCCGGAATCCAATCCCTGGGGGGCGGGATACTCACCGCAGAGGACTGTGTGATCGCCGGTAACGCCGACGTTGGTGTTTTCGTTGTGGGGCCGGAGACGAACGCCACGCTGCGAAACGTCTCCATTCGGGGCTCACAGACCACATCCGGCGACGACTTGGGGCTTGGCATCGCCGTCACGGATGGCGGCGTCCTCGAAGCTGAGGGCAGCGAGGTCTCCAACACCAGGATCGCGGGAATCTGGATCGACGGTCAGGGAACCCGAGCCACGCTGCGCGATGTCTCGATCCGGGGAACGCGGTCGGGCTCGCAAGGGGCATCCGGGTACGGAATCCTCGCCTCCGGAGGCGCCATCCTGGAGGCCGAGGGCGGCGACAGCACCCAGAACGCGACAACCGGGATCGAGGTGACGAACCCGTCCACTCGAGCCACGCTGCGAAGTGTCACCATCCAGGACACCTGGCCAGACGACAACGGTGACTTCGGATATGGCATCGAGGTCCACTACGGCGCCACGTTGGACGTCCAGGGCTGCGATGTCGCTGGCAACACCGGGGTGGGGGTGCTGGTGGCAGGACCGAACACGCAGGCCGTCCTGAACGACACCACGATCTCGAGCACCAAGCCAGGTACCATCGAAGGGGGTGGGCCCGGCATCGCTGTCACCGAGGGCGGGAGCCTGCAGGCCAAGGAGTGCGAAGTCGTTGGGAACACACAGGTGGGGATCCTGGCCACAGAGCCGGGTACGTCGGTCTTGTTGAATGGAGTCACCGTCCGGGAAACCGAACCCCATGATGACGGGACGCTCGGTTGTGGCATCCAGGTGGAGAGCGGCGGACAACTCGTAGCTGTGGGTGGGGTGGTTTCTGGAAACGCGACGGCAGGGATCGCAGCCATCGGATTCGGGTCGGAGGTCTCGCTGCGAGGTGTCACAGTTCGGGACACACAGCCCGATGGAAACGGTGACTTCGGCTATGGCCTCACCGCGAGCAGCGGCAGTCTCCTGAGGGCCGAACATTGCACGGTCGAGGCCAGCAGCTGGGTGGGCATCATGGGTGATGGATCAGGCACCTCGCTCGTCCTGAGCGATGTGTCCGTTCTGGATACGACACCAGCCGATAGCGGTGACTTCGGGTACGGCATCGATGTCCAGAATGGTGCGAGCCTGGAGGCCGATGGCTGCGTATTGGAGGGGAACCGGGGGGTGGGGCTCCTGGCCTCTCAGGTGGGAACCGCGGTCGTCATCGACAACTCGCAGATCATCGGAACGACACCGAGCTTCGGTATGCAGAGCAAGGCAGCCCTGGGACTCACGGCCCAGCTGGGCGCCTCGGTGGAGGCCTCGGGTCTGACGGTCCAGGGTAGCGATGGTCCGGGCGTGTACTGCGGAAATCAGGGATCACGCCTCGAATGCACAGGCTGCACCATCACCGACAGCGCGTTCGCCGGTGTCGTAGCCTTCGACGGCGGAGTGCTCGAGGTCGAATCCTCGGAGATCTCGAAGACCAGGGAGAGCGTGGACCTCGGAGGAGGAGTGGGCGCCTACGCTGCAGCGCTGGGTGGGAAGCTCTCACCCACGCTGGTACTGTCGGGGAACACCATCACCGAACAGGCCATCGCCGGTGTGTGGCTCCAGGGCGAAGGTGCCTTCTCCCTCTATGGCAAC
>CAZHIK010000851.1:0-4355 GCA_964532635.1 uncultured Enterobacterales bacterium | reverse complement strand
CATCTCCCCGGACCAGCACCGGCTCATCTTCGACAGCTTCACCCAGACCGACCTGTCCTCCACCCGCCGCCAGGGCGGCACCGGCCTGGGGCTGGCCATCTGCAGCCGGCTGGTGGCCCTGATGGGAGGTGAGATGGGGCTCGACAGCAGCCTGGGCCAGGGCTCGCGCTTCTGGGCCGATCTGCCCCTGCTGCCTGTGGTGGCCGACACCAGCGATGGGCTGGCGCCTGCGGCAGAGCTGCCAGAGCTGGGCGCCCTTCACCTGCTGGTGGTGGACGACAACGAGATCGTGCGCCAGGTCCTGGGCGGACTGCTGCGCTCCGCTGGCCACAGCCTCGAGCTGGCCGTGGACGGTGCCCGGGCCCTCGAGCTGCTGGCGATGCGTTCCTTCGACGCGGTGCTGATGGATGTGCAGATGCCCGGCCTGGATGGCTTGGAGGCCACACGGCGGCTGCGTGGTGGTGAAGGCGGCGTGCTGGACGTCGGGCTGCCCGTGGTGGGTGTGACCGCCCTGGCGGATCCCGAGACACGCCAGGCCTGTCGCGAGGTGGGCATGGACGCGGTGGTCACCAAGCCGGTTCGCCTGGACAACCTGATCCTGGCGCTCTCGAGAGCCCGGACCCTGCGCGGTCGAGACTGCTGATCAGCGGGCCTTCTGGGCGGCGGCCGCGATGGTCCAGGTGCCGTCGTGGTCCCAGAGGATGTCTGTGCAAGGCCCCGTGCCGCCCTGGACATCGATCGAGCAGCCGGTGAGGTCGGGAGCCTCGG
The DNA here is from genome assembly GCA_964532635.1 of uncultured Enterobacterales bacterium. Classification (GTDB taxonomy): domain Bacteria; phylum Myxococcota_A; class UBA796; order UBA796; family JAFGLY01; genus CALDOK01. Next base: position 3,587 of record CAZHIK010000851.1, on the reverse strand, counting down.
TGAAGAGCTGGACGCGCCCGCCCGCCCCGGCACCGGGACCCGAGCTGGAGTCGTCGTAGCCATTGCCGCCCTGGGCTCGGATGAGGCCCGAGCAGGACAGGTCATCGCTGGTGATGATCACGCTGCCGCCGGCGCCCCCCGCCCCGTCGTGGAGGGTGCCGGTGTCGCAGTCCTGGCCGTCCACGATCAGCTCGCCCTGGATGAGGACCTGGCTGGCGGTGATGCCGATGGCGCCGCCACCACGGCAGCCGGTCTCGGAGGAGCCCATCAGGGTGCCACCACCCGACCCCATGCGAAGCTCGCCGTCGGTTCGGGTGCCCACGTCGTCGCCACCCGCGCTGACCGCTTGGCAGTCGTGGATGACGCCGTCGTGGCCCGCAGCACCGTGGCCTGCACCTGCACCGGGACCGTCCTGGGATGCGCTGGAGCCGCCGCCGGGGCCTTCGCCCGAGAGGTCCTCTTGGCCCGCACCCCGGTAGCCCGCTTCAGCGGCGTCGATCTTCGAGCCGGGATCCACGTAGACGATGGCGGCGTCGATGGAGACCCACCCGCGGTCTCCCTGGCCTTCGTAGGGAGCCACCTCGAGCACGCCCCCGTCGACCACCCACACCCCCCGGTGGATCAGCTGGCCAGACCGCGGGACCGTGGTGCCATCGACCACCAGGTCGTCGGGGTGGCCGCAGTGCCAGGGCTTCACCGTGGCGTCGGTGTCGTCGCAGTCGTAGCCGCCAGCGGCGAGGTTGATCCAGCCGTCGCGATCCTCGTCGCGCGCGGGCTCGCAGTCGTCGTGATGCTTCGGATCGTTGTCGTCGCAGTCGGAGGAGTCGGCGACGTATCCTGAGGGCTGATCGCAGGCCGCCGTGGAGCGGTCTTCGTCGCCGTAGCCGTCGCCGTCGTGGTCCTCGAACCAGGTGGGGGTGAGCGTGACGTCCTCGTCTTCGTCGTCGATCAGGCCGTCGCAGTCGTCGTCCTTGTCGTTGCAGATCTCGGGTGCTTCGGGGTGGACCTCGGCGTCGTCGTCGTCGCAGTCACGGGGTCGGTTCCAGCCGTCGCCGTCCACATCGAGGTTCGGAGGCTCGGTGGACGAGTCGGCTGTGTCACCCACCGGATCCGTGTCCAGCGGGGGGCTCGGGGGGGCGAAGCGGCAGGATGTCGCCCCGATCACCAACCAGGCGATGATGGGTCTGCGCACGAGGGCCTCCTGACAGCGCCCTGCAAAGTAGCACACTGGAGCGCTGAAGGATCACCAGGTTGGGGCCACCCGCGGGTCGTGCCGGGACAGCAGGTCGTGCTCGGCCGCGACCTGGATGCGATCCCGGACCGGAGCCTCGCTTCGGGGGCCAGGCGGCTCCAGTCCCGCCTCGAGAAGGGCCCGCTGGACGGCCTCGGCCATGGCCTCGTAGCCGGACCAGGTCATGTGGCAGTTGTCATGGAACAGCTCCGAGCCGGGGATGCCGTGGGGGGCCACGGCCCGGGTGGCGGCGTCGAGGTCCACCAGGGTGACGTGGTCGGCGGAGCCGGCCACCTCGCGGATGATGGTGTTGAAGCTGGGGCGGCAGCGGCCTCGGGGGATCAGCTCCACGCTCTGCTCGAGCATGGCCTGGGCCTGGTCGAACTGGAAGCGTCGGTAGGCGCAAAGCCCCATCCAGCGCAGGGCCTCGGCCTTGTTGTCGCACTGCTGCAGGCGCTGCTGTGCTTCCTTGCAGCGGTTGGCCTGGTACAGCTCGATGCCTTCCTGGATGCAGGTGTCGGCGTTGCGGCGCTCGGGCTGGTCGTTGAGGAAGCCCAGGTCCAGGACGTTGCCCCAGTCGTCGCCGGTGTAGCGCAGGTGGACGGGCAGGGTGGCCAGCAGCAGGGGGGTGCCGGTCTGAGCCGTGGTGTCCACGATGGCCTCGAGGTTGGCCCGGTAGGCGGCCCGGACGGCCTCGGTGTCCGGATCTTGGAGCATGAAGGTGCTGCGCTCGGTGTCGTCGCCCTTGGGCACCAGCCACTTGACCAGCAGGCGGTAGGCCGCCTGGTCGTGCAGGTACTCCATGACCCGTCCCGGGGGCAGCGCGCCTTCGTTGTTGCATGTGGCCACCAGCATGGCGTCGGGCTCGAGCTGCACGAGCTCCCGCACGAAGCCCAGCACGCGCTGGCTGTTCTGGCCGCTGGCTCCCAGGTTGACCACCTGGACGTCGGCCTGGGGGTAGCGCTCACCCAGCCGCTGTCGCAGCCAGAACTGGGTGGTGCCGGGCTGCTCGGTGCCGTCGGGATCACCGTAGGGCATGCCACGGACGAAGCTGCCCCCGGTGGTGATCAGGCGCCAGGCCTCGCCCTTGTGCACCGGGATGCGGGCGGGGGGCGCCGACATCTGCAGGTAGTCGGTGCTGACCCAGTGCCCGCCGTGGTCGTCCAGCCGGAACAGGTCGCCCTCGACGTACTGCACCAGATCGTCGGGGCGGTGGGTCTGCACCAGATCGCGGCGCTCTGCCCACTCCACCACCGCGTTGATCAGCAGCACGATCCCCGCCACGGCGAGCAGCAGCGCACCGCTGAACAGCAGCTTGCGTCGAAGGGGGAGGCTCATGGGAGCGGGGGGATCAGAACTCCAGGCTCAGTACCTCGATGTGCACCTTGCCGTCAGCCCCTTCTGGGATGGGTACGGCGATCTCGGCTTTGGCGCCCTGGGCCAGGGCCTCGATGGTGGTGCTCTCGCTCACCGTCTCCTCGCCGACGGCGAAGTCCACCCGCAGCTGGATGGCGCTGGCCGCCTGCTTGCCGGTGTTGGAGATCTCGCCCTTCAGGGTGTTCTCCTCCTCGTCGATCCCCACAGGCTTGCCGACGATCTTGCTGCGGTAGGAGTCGCGGAGGAACACGGCCTCGGCCTTGGCGATGTCCACGGTGATCAAGGGGTCGGGGAACTTGTTCGCGATGGCGCGCCAGGTGCTGGCCCAGCGTCGCAGGTCACCTTCATCCAGGGCCGTTTCCGCGGACTTGCGCGTGATGGCCGCCCCCGCCAAGCCGGTCTCGATGCGGATGCCGTCGGGGGTCTTCACGGCCTGGTAGGCCAGCTCCACGGTCTCCGGCTCGCCCAGGCTGCCGTCGGGCTGGACCACGGGCAGGCTGCGCTGGAGGTCGATGGCCCAGCGACCCTGGCCCGCGCTCTCGACCAGCTTCACGGTGCAGCTCGCCTTGCCACGGAGCGCCGCGAGCCCTTCGGCGCCGACGGTCTCCAGGCCCTGGGTGGGCGCGGCGGAGGTGAGGGCGTCGTAGTCGGCCTGGGCCAGCACCGGGGCCAGCAGCTCCAGGCTGGCGGGGTCTGCGGCCAGGACCGGCAAGGCCTCACAGGCCTGCTGGGCCACTGGGGCGGGGTCCGCGCATGCCATCAGGAAGAGAAGGAGAAACATGAAATCCGCCTGGACCCGGGCGAGGGGTGGGGAGCGCCCAGGGTGCTGGGTCGAGCATACAGCATTGGAGGTGCAGGCGGGCCAATGGCGGATAAAGGGCAGGCTCTCGCCCATCCTGGAGACTCCATGCGTCGCCCCCTCCCGCTGCTCGCTTTGCTCGCCCTCGGCTGTGGCCCCACCGAGCTCCCGGACATTCAG
>CAZHIK010000850.1:0-4356 GCA_964532635.1 uncultured Enterobacterales bacterium | reverse complement strand
GCGCCCCCGTGGACGGGCCATCCGGATGCTCTCGGGCCTGGTGGAGCCAGGAGCCGACGACAGCCGCTGGACCCAGCTCGCGCCGTCGCAGAACAAGCACCACGTCCGCGTTCCCGGCGTAGGTGGAGGCATCCACCGCGTGGGGGTCACCCCCGGGTACGTGGTCGAAGTCGTCCTGCCGACACCCGCCATCGAAGGCCGCTTCCCGGTGCTCCGGCTCGCAGCCGACGAGCCCACGTCCTACCGCATCGACGGCTCACTGCGGGTGGGCATGGGCCAGCTCGACGAAGCCCTCGCCCCCGGTCTGCACACCGTCACGGTCGAGCGGGGCACCCTCATCGTGATGGACGCGCCGCTGGCCAGCGGTGGCCTTCCATATCGAGACAAGGCCTCGGGCCCGCTCCCCAACCGCTGGGTCCTTCCGGATGCCGGCGCCCCGGGAGAGGTCGAGGTGGTCGCCTGGGGGGAACCGGGAGAGCTGATCATCAGCACGGACGACGGCTCGATCTGGCAGCTGGTCATCCCCTCGGAGGGACCGACCGCAGGTGAGGCCGAGGCCATCCTGCGCGTCGGTGCGAGCGCGAAGGAGCTCATCATCGAGGGGAGCTCGCAGACCCGCGCGGCCGTCGCCATGCGCCGCAACAACGTCGAGCCGGAGGTCGAGGTTCCGAGCCCATGGCCCGACCCGTTGGGTGCCCTCGCGTCGGCGTCCAGGGCCATGACCACCACCAGGGACCCACGCCAGCTCGCGGATCTGCGCCTGCTCCGAGCGTCCTCCCTGGGCGCCCTTGGTCTCGTCAACTCCGCGCAGCGCGAGGCCAGAGCGGTCGCCGCCATGCCCGAGGCCTCGCCCGCCCAGCGTGCTCGCGGAAAGGAGATCTACCGCTCGACGACCCCTCCGGTTCACACCGCCGAGGTCCCTGGCCCCGTCACCGTCGACGCAGCGTTGGCCTGGATGGAGCGGATGCCCGTCGAGGCTCGCGACTGCGAGGACCTGGCTCGCGTGGCGTACAGCCTGGTGCCCCCCGTGTCGTGGGCGGTCCACCGCTCCGCCGCGGAGTGCCTGCTGGATCGAGGCGACGCCGTGGGTGCCTGGACCGAAGCCTCGAGCGCTGGCGCCCTGGGGCGCGTAGCGCGGCTGCGCGCCGCGGCATCGGGTGACTGGAAGCTCATCTCGCGCATGGACCTCGACAGCGGCACGCGCAAGGTCCTGCGGGTGCGGCAGGGTCCCAGTGACGAGGACGGCGTCTACGCGGTCGTTCGTGAGCTCTCCCTGGGCGCTCCCTGGCAGCCCCACGAGTACAGCGTGCTTCGCAACCGCAGGACCTCGAAGCTGAGCTTCGACGGCGAGGGCGAGCTCTCACTGGAGCTGCTGTGTCGGGACGAGTCCTTCGCAGTGAGCCCACCACCCTGCATCCACACCGTGGACATCGATGGGACCCTCCACCAGATCGAGGTCCCGGAGGCCAGCATCATCCGCAGGACCTTCCCCCTCGAGGCCGGGCGTCACGAGGTGGTCGTGGGTCCACTCCAGGACACCGGACAGGCCCTGGTGGTCCGCACCGCCCTGGGGGGCGAGCTCCTGCCTCCCAGGCAGGAGCTCACCGCACACGTCGTCGGTCCCCACGGGGCCAAGGCCACCGTAGCCGCGGGGAGCCTCCTGCGGCTGCGAGTCCACGCCGGTGGACCGCTGACACTTCGGGTCGGTGACCAGATCCGGACCGTGGACGATGCAGACATCGTCGCGATCCCTGGCGAGGGAGCCGCCGTCGTCACCATCGACGGACCCGCGCAGTCCCTGTTCACGCTGTCACGGCTGGAGCCCTGCGTCGTCTCGGAGCCCGAACTGCCCGGGCTCCCGCCTCCCCTGGACACGAACACGCCGAATCCCCAGGCCGTGCGCGCGACCTCGCTGTGGATGAACGAGGTGGCCGTGGTCCGCAGCACGGTCCGAGATCCCATCGGACGCAGCGGCACCCTGTTGGCATGGGGCACCGCTGGAGACGACGCCACCGGCGTGCGCGACAGCACCTCCCACTACCCCTACCTGGGTGCGGGAGCAGGGGCCCTGAAGCGCTTCGAGGGCACACGCCACTGGCTCGCGATGCGGCTGTCCAGCCGCGTGGGCATCGGTGGCCAGCCCGGCGTCCATCTCGACGGCGCCTGGAGCTGGTCCCCCAGCGACAACCTCCTGAAGGTCGACACCTCGCTGGGAGCCTCCGGAGGTGCCGGCCACGCGCGGCTCCGGGCGCTGTACCGCCATCGCTTCTCCCTGGGGCCCTGGTGGGCCTGGCAGCCCTACGCTGCCACGCACATCGGCTGGTACAGCGACGCGGTCGAGGGGAACATCGATCCCCAGGCCTGGTCGGCCTGGTCCGCGCAGCACTGGGCGGGCGGGAGCCTCGGCAGCATGCTCGACTGGCGACCCATGACCGACGCACGTCTGCGGCTCATCGCCGACATGGACAGCAACCCCGACTTCAGCCCCGACCGGGCCCGGCTGGAGCTCCGCACCGACGCCATGGTGCTCCCCGAGGCCGTGCTCCGCTTCGGGCCGGAGCTCGGCTACCGCTTCCAGGATGACGACCGCAGCGAGGCGTACTGGCGCCTGGCCATCAAGACGGGCCTGTCCTACGCGGGCTACGCCAAGCCCACCGCGCGCTGGTCCGTCGGTGTCCGTGCGGACTGGCTCCCCCTGGAGAGCACCCTCGAGGGCTGGCTGCGCTTCCAGTGGGAGTGGAGCCATCGCAGGGGCCTCCGCGACCACGCTCCCTTCGAGCAGGTCTTCTCGGACGCCTACGATCTTCCCCTGGAGCTGTGACGACCCCGCGGATCAGATGTCGTTCTCTTCGCCGGCGGTGGGGGTGATGTCGAACTCCCAGCTCATGGCGCCGTCTTCCTCGCGCGAGGCGGAGTAGTCGGTGGCCTGGGGCCCGTACTCGATACCGCAGAGGGCCTCCCCTTCGGCGTCGAACAGGCCGATCTCCTCGCCTTCCCTGGCGAGCTTGAAGCCCAGGTGCGTGTCGCCTTCGTCTTCCTCGTCGTCGTCGGCCCACAGCAGCAGGTAGCCCTCGGCGGGTACCACGAGCCCGACGGGGAAGCGGTGCTTGTCGGGAACCCCCAGATCGTCGGTGATGCTGTAGCCACCCAGATCGATGTCCTCGCTGGTGGTGTTGTACAGCTCGATCCAGTCGGGGAAGGAGGGATCGGGGTTGGGGCTCTCGACGTCCTGGACGGCCGCAGAGTTCGAAGCCATGAACTCGTTGATGATGACCGCGGAGGCCTCGAAGGGCTCGACGTCCTGGACCCAGGAATCCGTGGTGTCGTAGGTCTCTTCCTGGCCGGTGTCGGCCCAGCAGATGCCGTAGCCGAGGCAGTCGGAGTCCAGGCAGTCCGTGTAGCCGTCGTTGTCGTTGTCCAGCCCGTCGTGGCACTCGTCCAGGGTGGCGCCCTCGGACCCGGCGCCATCGCAGGAGACCGACACGGTGATGGGGAGGATGAGGAGCAGACAGAGCGAACGACGGGCCATAGGCGTCCTCCAGGACATGATGCTCGGCAGAACATAGCACGACATCGCGCTTCCACGTGCACACCTCCCGAGTTCACGCGCCCCGGTCATGACAGCTGTCTTTCAGTGTGCGTCGAGAATGTCACCGACTGTCCCCTCCGTGATAGAATCCCCCAGTCCGATCCCGGTGAGGGGATCGGGGGCACCCCGCGGTCGGAGACGGTTCATGGCATCGAGTCTACTGGGCTCTGCTCCCCTGCTCATCGCAGCGGCGATCACGCTGTGCTCCTGCGCCTCTGCAGAAGAAAAGTGCGCTTCGGAATCTCCTTTCACCAAGGCAGGCGCGGGCATGACCTGCACCGCGGGGCCCTCCGACTGTGAGACCGGGCTCGCGTGCCGCGGCTGGACGGGCGAACCGGACACCAGCCAGGGAGCGGTCTGTGGCGCCTGCACAGCGGCCATCGAGTGCCCCGACCTCGACGGCTGCACCGCTGACGGCACGTGCGGCGCCTGCGAGGCCGACTCCCAGTGCCGCGACGGAGAGGCCTGCACGCTGGGCTTCTGCCTCCCCGAGACCGTGCCGGTCTGGAACCTCGAGGTGGACCCGAGCCACTGGCAGAAGCTCCACGACGACTGGTACTCCGACTACTACTACCCCTGTGAGCTCACCGTCGGCGGAACGGTGTACGACGACGGCTGCGAGGTTCGCCCCTACGGCAGCACATCGCGCACCTACCCCAAGATGTCCATCCGCATCCGCTTCCCCGAAGACGCCGAGCATCCGGGCTACTCCCGCAAGATCACCCTGCGCGCAGAGTACAACGATCCCACCTACTTGCGGACCTTCC
>CAZHIK010000849.1:0-4368 GCA_964532635.1 uncultured Enterobacterales bacterium | reverse complement strand
CCGCCTCCGACTGGATCCTGGGGGACTTCTGGGTGAGCCAGGAGGTGGACTGGGGCTGGGGGGAGCCCGCCAAGGGTGCCGCCATCACCATGAGCTCGGCCCTGGGGCTCGCGGCCACGCAGGCCCTGCGCGCCCCCTCGGCCGGCACAGAGGGGCTGGAGCACCGCGGCCTGCGCGATGGGAACCAGGGTGCACTCGAACGGATCGAGCGGGGGGTGATGGCCCTCGTCGAGGCACACGTGGACGAGATCCTGGGACAGCTCGAGGCGCTCGGCCCCGCCCTCGGGCAGGTGGATTCCGACTCCCGTCCGCAGGCCCTGGCCCAGCACCACGGCCATCCCCTCTGGGAGAAGCTCCTCGCATACCTCGACGAGGTGTTCTCCGGCCTGTCGGCGCGGCTGCAGCAGGCCATGCTGCACCATCTCATCGAGCAGGCACGGGAACAGCAGGCGGGGCTCGAAGGCGACACCCTGGCTTGCTTCCTGCGAGGCCTCACCGGGCGAGAGCGACCGGAGATCCGCGTCACCGGCCACAGCAAGGGCGCCGCCCTGGCCAGCCTGATCGCCCAGTGGCTGGCTGACACCCAGGGCCCCGACGCCCGGGAGCACGAGCGCTGGGATCCCGAGCACCGCGCCACCATCGGCTGCATCACCTTCGCCAGCCCCTCACCTGGCAACCAGGCCTTCGCCGAGCGCTTCGGGAGGCGCTTCCCCATAGGTTCCCAACCCCCTACGCTGCGGGTGGCCAACCACTGCGACATCGTCACCCACGCCTGGGAGCAGACGGCCATCCTGGAGATCCCCACGCTGTACCCGGATCCCCCGGTGGCACACCAGCCGGGGCTGCGCGCCCTGGTCGAGCTGGTGGCCGCCCAGACCCGCGACATGGGCTACACCCAGGTGGGCGGCGGCCTGGACCGCTTCGAGTTCCCCATGGCCGACACCCAGGGACTCTTCCCCGCCCAAGTGGTCTACCAGCACCTCGAGGCCTACCTGCACCACATGGAGGTGGCGGACGTGCTCGACAGAGAGAAGGTCTTCGGGTTCCCCCTGATCGGCGGCGACCCCTTCGCCACCGACGGGGATGCCCCCACCTGAGTCCCGCACCTGTCCCGCGCCTCACGCTCTCGTGAGGGAAGACAACGCCGCGGAGAGCGGCCTGGAGCTGTCGTCCAGACCTCGGCCCTCCCGCAGCCACCCGGCCACCTCCGTGGCGCTGCCATGCCAGAATTGCTACCCTCGCACCTCGGTTCTCGAAACGGGCCAGCCGAGGCCGCAGCGGTCTGGGCGCCCGGAGAAAGGGAGGACATCGTGAGAGCAGGGTTCACCGCGAGTGTGTTGCTGGGCTTGGCCGCCTCGAGCGCTGGATGTGCGGCCCACAGCGTGAGTCGTCAGCCATCCTGGACGCCGGAGCGGGTCGTCGGGGGTGACTGTCCCGAGCTGACCGCGCTGCAGGAGGGCTTCTACTCCGGCGGCATCGGGCTCTCGGAGGCTTCCGGAGAGATCGCTACCGGCCTCGAGAGCCACCCTCACTGCGCCGGGCTCCACGAGCTGGCCGGCTACCTCGCCATCCTGCGGGCGGACGAGCAGGGCACCTGGGCCCACTTCCTGACCGCGGCGGCCGCCTCGGACGGCCCCCTGGCGAGCCTCTACCTGGAAGAGGCCATGGGGGTCGACAAGACGCGAGACGAGGTCCTCGCGTCGCGGCGGGTGCTGACCGAGCTGATGCGAGGTGGCGCACACCCCGAGGTCCGCGCGCGGGCCGCCTGGCACCTGCTCGAGCAGCAGCGCCTGCTCGGCCTGCTGGACGAGATGGACACCCCCCGGGAGGAGCTGGGCTTCATCCAGCAGTGGCAGCTCATCGGCAGCTTCGAGAACGACCAGGGCAAGGGCTTCCACGCGGTCTACCCCCCCGAGCAGGGCGTTCAGCTGGACGCCACGCCCCACGGCAAGCTCGGGGAGGTCCGCTGGCGCCCCGTTCCCGTCTACGACCACCACGCCCAGGTCCCGCTGGGTTCCCTGGTCTCACCCACCCACGCCGCCGTCGCCTACCTCGCCACCTGGGTCCACGCCGATGCCGAGCGTCAGCTCACCCTCGGGCTCACCACGAACGATCCGGTGCGCGCGTGGATCAACGACGGGCTGGTGCTGTCCGAGCAGCACATCGACTCCTTTGCGTTCGACACCGTGGCCGCTCCCGTGACGCTGGATGCCGGCTGGAACCTGCTGCTGCTCAAGAGCACCAACCGAGGGGGAAGCTGGCAGGTGGGGGCACGCCTGACCGAGCGCGACGGTAGCCCAGCGTCCGGGCTCACCTTCTCCGATCAACCCCAGACCTACCAGGGCAGGCCCACGGCAGAGCCGGAGTCGGAGCCCTCCAGCCAGCACGACCTGCTGTCCGACACCCAGCTGGAGCCGCCGGTTCGGCGGCGGGTGCTCCAAGCCCAGTCACACGCAATCCTCGGCCACCATCGCACCGCGCTGCGCGCCTACGACGATCTGGTCGGCGACTACGAGGGCAGCTCGCTGATCACCTACTTCACGGCGCTGCTGGCCTGGGACAGGGGCGAGGGTGAGAAGGCCGTCGACCTGTTCCAGCACGGGATGACCCTCGATGAGGAGGAGCTGCCCAGCTACCTGTACCGAAGGGGACGGTTCTACAGCCAACGCCAGCGCCAGCAGGACGACGACCTCGAGCGGGCCGTGTCGCTGGCGCCGGAGTCGCGCAAGGCCACCATGGAGCTCGCCGGGGTCTACGCCCGGCGAAGCTGGCAGATCGAACGCTGCCAGCTGCTCGATGACCTGCTCGAGACCTGGCCAGAGCTGGCCTGGACCACCCACGAGCTGTCCAAGTGTCAGGCAACCCGTGGCTACCACGTCGAATCGTTGCAGACGCTGGAGCGAGCCCATCACCTGCTCCCCGGTGACCGGGGGATCTCCTGGGCGCTGTACGAGAAGTGCAGGGAGCGAGGGGACTACCGGAGCGCGCTGGAGTGGATTCGGCTCTCGCGACAGCTGGCTCCCTGGAGGCGGGGCTACGTCGTGGACGAGGGAAACCTGCTGCGCGCCGCGGGTCGGAGGGACGAGGCCCGCGAGGTCTACCGCTCCGCTATCGAGCGGTCCCCCGACTGGCCGAGGCCTTGGGTGGAGCTGGGCACGATGGCCTTCGAGGACGGCGATCACGAGGGTGCCATCGAGCTGTGGGAGGCCGCGCTGCTCCGGGATCCGGACGACTCCTTCCTCGCCGAGCACCTGGACCACCTCCAGCCGCGCGCACGCTTCCACGTCGAGGAGCTGCTGCTGACCGACGAGTGGATCGAGGAGGCCATCTCCACGGCGGACGCGGTGGAGGTCCTCCCTGGCGCCGACGTGATCCTGCTCGTCGACGACAAGGTCACCGAGATCGAGTCCGATGCCAGCAAGAAGCACCTCGTCACCGAGGTGAAGCTGGCGGTCAACGAGAAGGGCCGCGAGCGAATGGTCAAGCAGCGCTATCCGACCGAGGGGCGGTCGCGGGTGCTTCGAGCCTACTCGATCACACCGGATGGAGAGCCTCAAGAAGCCGCCTCGATCCGCGACGGAGCGGTGCGCTTCCGCAGCCTCCAGGCGGGATCGATCACCGTGCTGCAGTACGTCCAGTACGCACAGCAGGCCGACTTCCTGGCCGACCACTACGCGAGCCGTTGGTTCGGCCAGGCCCTCAACACCCAGCTCGAGCGCAGCCGCTGGGCGATCATCACTGCGCCCGAGGTGGCCCTGCAGGTGGTCACCCGCGGTGAGCAGCAGCACCGCACCGAGGTCATGGAAGGTCGCAAGGTCCACCTGATCACCTCGAGCCAGGCGCCGCCCATCGTGCCGGAGATCGGGATGCCCCCCCTGATCGACGTGGCCTGGGTGGCGTGGGTGAGCACCCTGCCCAGCTGGGACGAGTACGTCCAGTGGGAGCGAGCCCTGATGACCACGGTCTTTCGATCCGACCCCGAGCTGCGAACCATCGCCGCCACCACGGTCGAGGGCGCCGCCACCAACCGCGAGAAGCTGGACCGGCTGCTGCGCTACGCCGCACAGGACATCCGCTACCAGCAGGACTACGAGAACACCATCGCGGGCGTCAAGCCCCACGCTTGCCCGGTCGTGATCTCACGGGGCTACGGGGACTGCAAGGACAAGTCGGTGCTGTTCATCCAGCTCGCTCGCGAGCTGGGTCTGGAGGCCTGGTTCGCCATCCTCCGGACGCAATCCAGCGGGACCTTCGTCCAGGGTGTGCCCAACCAGCAGTTCAACCACGCCATCGTCTACGTCCCTCCCCAGGAGGGCATCGATGAGGGCTACTTCGTCGACCCCACCGCGGCGACCCTCGAGATCGGCA
>CAZHIK010000848.1:0-4373 GCA_964532635.1 uncultured Enterobacterales bacterium | reverse complement strand
CCGCGCCCCCCGGGCCCTGGCTCACCTGCGCGAGGTCCGCACCGCGCGGGGCGTCGCGCGCGCGGCCCTCGCGGCTGCCCAGCAGGGCCCGCCAGTGGACCTGGTGATCGAGCGCTGGTCCCTGTTCTCCGACGGGGGCAGCCGCGTGGCACGCCAGCTCGGTGTCCCTCTGGTGCTCGAGGTCAACGCCCCACTCAGGCTCGAACGCCTCCGGGGGGGCGAGCGCCTGACCTCCGGGGCCGCCGAGCGCTGGGAGCGCAACACCCTGCGCTCCGCCCACACCGTGGTGGGCGTCAGCGACCACCTCTGTCGATGGTTGGTGGACGAGGTGGGCTGCGAGGCCACGAGGGTGCATCGACTCACCAACGGCGTCGCGGGGCTCTCCGGCGACCGTGCCCGCGGCCGAGCCCTGGCGAAGCTGGCCGACGACACCTGGGTGCTGGGCTTCGTCGGCGCCTTCCGCCCCTGGCACGGCCTGCAGCTGCTGCCGGATCTGCTCGAAGCCCTGCCGGAGGCCACCCTGCTGATGGTCGGTGGGGGGCGGCAGGGCGAGGAGCACCTGTGGCGAGCCTTGGCCGCGCACCCGCGGGCGGTGATGGCGGGGCGCCGTCCGCAGGCGGAGCTGGCTGACCTGGTCGCCGCCATGGACGCCGGCCTGGCCCCCTACCCCGCGGACGCCCCCCCCTGGTTCTGCCCGCTCAAGATCCTCGAGTACCGCGCCCAGGGAACACCGACGGTCACCGCCGACATCGGGGACTGCCGCCTGCTGGTGGGTGAAGCGGGCAGCGTCGTCGCGCCCGGGGACGTCGCCGCCATGGCGCGCGAGGCCCGCGCGTGGTGCGGCCGCCGCTGCGAGCCCTGGATCCGCAGCTGGCGTGATGTGGCCGAGGAGCTGCAGGGGCGGGTGTCCCTGGGGGTCAAGGCCAGGTGATGGTGGTTGGCAAGGGTGCCTTCGCTGGCTAGACCCCTGACATGCGTCTCCTCCGTCCGCTCATCCTCGCAGCACTCGCGTCCAGCGGCTGCCTCCCCGACGATCTGGTCGGCCCAGAGCCCAACTGCGACACCCGGCTGCCCTTCTACCCCGACCAGGACGGCGACGGCGTGGGCGCTACCAGTCCGGTCTTCATCGGCTGTGAGGCCCCCAGCGGCTACGTCGATGTCACCGGCGACTGCGACGACAGCGACCCCGACGTGGTCGAGTGCCCCGACACCGGAGACACCGGAGACACCAGAGACACCGGAGACACCGGAGACACCGGAGTCTCGGACGACACCGGCGAGCACTCGAGCCAACGCGGCTGACCAGGAGCACCCATGGACGGCGAAGCCAAGGCACTGACGCCGAGCGTCATCGAACGGGGCATCGAGCGCTACGCGTCCTCCATGGGACGGCGCTTCGGCTGGATCTTCCACCTGCTGGGCTTCGACCTGCTGCTGCGCAGCCTGCGCTTCGAAGAGCACAGCGCCGAGCGGATCCGCCAAGCCGCGGATCGAGGCCCGGTGGTCTACGCCTTCTACCACCGCAGCGTGCTCGACCTGCTGGCCCTCAACAAGGCCCTCAACGCCCGGCGCCTGCCCCTGGCCTCGTGGGCCAACGGGGTGCGCACCCCCCTGTGGATGCCCATCCCCACGTTCTGGCGCTCGGTCCTCACCCGCCTGCAGGCCTGGACCGAGCCCTACGATCCCGTCGGTACTGGCTTCCTTGCGCGGCTGCTGGCCTCGGGCCGCAACGCCGCGATCTTCATGCTGGGCCGCAAACCCCTGGACCGCCTGCTGCGCAGGCCCAACCCGGACCTCAGCGAGGCCCTGCTCGACGCGCAGCGCCACTGCGACCGTCCCATCCAGGTCGTGCCGGTGGTGGTGGTCTGGAGTCGCCGGCCGGTCACAGCCAGACGAGAGGTCACCCGCACTCTGTTGGGGGCCGAGGGCCAGCCCGGTCACATCTCCCGCCTCTGGGCCGCCCTGGCCCGGGGCAGCAGCATCATCGTGCAGGCGGGTGAGCCCGTCGACCTGGGCCGCTTCAGCGCCCAGTACGCCGACGAACCCCAGAAACGGCGGGCTCGCATCCTGCGCGTTGCCCTGCGGCGCTACCTCTACCGCGAACAGAGCATCGTGCAGGGCCCCAAGGCTCGCTCCCACGGCTGGATGCGACGCTTGGTGCTCTCCTCCAGCATGGTCCGAGAAGCCGTGGCCGCAGAGATGGCCGAGACCGGCCAGTCCGAGGCCCGGGTCCGACGTCGTGTGGAGCGTACCTTCGACAAGATCGCCGCCCGCATGACCCACCGCTGGGTCCAAGCCGCGGCCCTGGGCACCCGGCTGCTGTGGAACCGCATCTACAGCGGCGTGGACGTGCGTGACAGCGACATGGACAAGATCCGCCAGGCCCAGCGCCGAGGCGGCCTGGTGCTGCTGCCCTGCCACCGCTCCCACCTGGACTACCTGCTGGTCTCCAGCATCATGTACCAGAACGATCTGGCCCTGCCCCACATCGCCGCGGGCATCAACCTCAGCTTCTGGCCGGCAGGCCCCATCTTCCGTCACCTGGGCGCCTTCTTCGTCAAGCGCAGCTTCAGAGGCGATCGCATCTTCCCCGCCGTGTTCGCCCAGTACCTCAAGCAGCTGCTGCGGGAAGGCCACCCCATCGAGTTCTTCATGGAGGGCGGACGCTCCCGCACGGGCAAGCTGCTCCCCCCCCGGCTGGGCATGCTCAACATGACGGTCGACGCCATGACCGCCATCCAGCGTCCAGACTTCGATCTCACGCTGCTGCCCATCAACATCAGCTACGAGCAGCTGGCCGAGGAGAACGTCTACGCCCGAGAGCTGGCCGGTGAGAAGAAGAAGAGCGAGTCGTTGGGTGACGTGATCCGGGCCCGCCGGGTGCTCAAGCACCGCTACGGTCGCGTCTACCTGCGGGCAGGAGAGCCGCTGATGCTCCGCGACGCCCTCAGCCAGCTGGACAAGCCTTGGGACGAGCTGGACCGGGAGCACAAGGGCGAGTGGCTCCGGTACGTGGGCGAGCGGATCCTCCACCGGATCAACGCCGAAGCGCTGGTGCTCCCCTCCGCTCTGGTAGCCCTGGCGCTGCTGGCACATCACCGCCGCGGCGTGCGCCGCGCCGTGGTGTTCGAGCGCTGCAAGCGGCTGCTGGCCTTCCTCGAGCGCTCGGGTGCCAAGCTCAGCGCCTCCATGGCCTGGCCTGGCCACGCGGTGGAGCAGGCGCTCGAAGGCTTCGTGGCTGGCCGCAAGCTCGAGTGCTTCGAGGACGAGGAGGGCCCCGTCTACCGGCTCGCCGATCAGAGCCGCGTCACCCTCGAGTACTACAAGAACTCGCTGATCCACTACTTCGTGGCCACCTCCATCCTGGCCCTGGTCCTGCGACGCCAGGTGCGCGAGCGGGGCATCCCCCGCGGCGATCGCGCTGGGGCGGGCATCCCCGTAGACCTGGCTGCCGCCGAGGCACCCTTCCGCACCCTGGCCTGGATCCTGCGCTACGAGTTCGTGCTCGATCCCGACACCACCGTGGCCAACCTGCTCGCCGAGGCCATCGATCGCATGCGGGCCTACGGCGCTTTCGAGGGCGATCGGGATGAAGCCCGGGTGGTGGACGTGGTCCGACTCGACGAGCTGGCCAACCTCCTGGCCAACTTCGTGGAGTCCTACTGGCTCACTCTCCATGCCGCCCACGGCCTCGCCGACCGCAAGCTGGGCCCCAAGGAGCTGGTGAGCGAGATCCACAAGGTGGGCCGGGGCATCTACGCGGTCGAGGAGATCCGCCGAGCCGAGGCGCTGTCCGCTGTCAACATCGGCAACGCCATCAAGGCCTTCCAGGAAGAAGGCATCTTCCGCCCCCGCGGCGAGAGCGGTGGTCTGGACTTCGAAGAGGCCGGCTACCTGCAGACCAAGCAGTTCCTGCGCGACCTGGTGGACTAGGCGGTGGTCGACGAGCTCCGGCCCCTCGACGCGCCGGACGAGGCGGACGACACCCGCGTCGACGACCTGTTCACTGGCGTGGGTCCGGATCCGGCCCGCCTTGGTCGCAGCCGCATGGTGCTCTGGCTGCTGCTCTTGGCCCTGCCGTTGAACCTGGCGGGCCTGTTCTGCTGCACCTTGGTGCCAGGAACCCTGATCACCCTGTGGGCCTGGTCCATCGCCAAGCGGGAGCTGGCCATCCTCGAACACGGCGAGCTCCCGGTGCAGGAGTCACTGCGCCTGGCGCGCCTGGACCGCTTCGCCCGCATCATGCTCGCCTTCTGTGGCGTGCTGCTCGCCGTCCAGGTCTACCTGCTCACCACAGGCTTCTACCAGGGGCTGCTGCTGCGGGGGGACGGCTGGCTGGCGGGGGGCTGAAGCAGAGCGGGAGGGGGTGAACC
>CAZHIK010000847.1:0-4379 GCA_964532635.1 uncultured Enterobacterales bacterium | reverse complement strand
TCCCCCTCGTCAAAAACAAGTAGATTGGCGTCAAGGGCGCATCGAAGGACGCGCCTCGGATAGCCTCCGTCGGATCAGGAGTGGTATCCTCAGCCCGTCGTTCGATGAGGATGCCCACGATGAACTCAGCCCACCTGTCCCCCTCCTTGCTGCTCACCTTCGGGCTGCTGGCCTGCCAGCCGGGGAACCTGTCCACCACCGCCGGCGACTACGGGATCGCCTTCGACATCAAGCCCGACTGTGTCGAGATCGACGCCTCGGCGATCCAGCTCGAGGCCCCCTTCACGGTGGACATGTTCATCCAGACCGGCAGCACGGCCGAGTTCGACATCTACCCGCTGGTCGTCTGGCCTGGCGCGTTCGCCCTGTTCCAGGACGAGTTCCAGTACCTGATCTTCGGCCCCTCCACCGACACCAGCGCGGGCGCGGGCGCGTCCTCGCCCACCGACATCATGGACGGTGGCTACCACCACATCGCAGCCACCTTCGACGCCGACGGGCAAGCCTCGCTCTTCCTGGACGGCAACGCGCTGGGTGGTGCCCCTGTGTCGCTGCTCGAAGATCCGGGCAGCACCGTCTACATCGGCTGCTGGCCCGCGGAAGGCGAGGCCACCTTCCTGGGAACCATCGGGGAGGTCCGCATCCAGAGCACCGAGTTCTACTCCAGCGACTTCGCGCCCACGTGGCAGGAATACGAGGTCAACGACACGGTCCTGGCCCTGTGGCACCTCAACGAGGGCCGTGGAACCTCGGTGCTCGACGCCACTGGAACCGCTGACGGAGAGCTCACCAACGGCGAGTGGGTGGCGTTCCCGATGCCCGGCTACGACCCCGACGAGGATGTGCAGGACACGGGTAGCGACACCACGGAATAGGCCACCACGACAACGCAAGGGAGCACTTCGGGTGCTCCCCAGGAGGCGGGAGGGGGTGAACCCCCTTCCCTACATTCGTAGATCGTCGTCAGAGGACCTTGGTGGTCTCCTTGCAGACGATGTCCATGGTCTCGAGTTCGGCCAGGATGGGCTCGTACATGCCCTTGGTGACCGGAGCCCAGACGCCGCGCTCGCTGATCTCGCCCTGCAGCAGCATGCGCACGGCGATGGCGAGAGGCAGGGACACGGTGCGCGCCATGGAGCTGTCACCGTGGGGGATGCCGAAGTCCACCAGGTCCATGATGGTGTGCTCACGGCTGCCGTCGGGGAAGACCGAGATGACATCGTGGTGCATGGCGATCATGTCGCGCTCGCCCGGCTCGTAGGGCATCTTCTCCATCATCGCCTCGGCGATGGCGTCCAGCGGAGCCTCGATCCAGTCGGACAGCTCGATGTCATCGAACATGCCCAGCCAGGCCAGGTTGACCACGTGGTCGTGGTCCACAGGCACGTCGAGCTTGGCAGCCACAGCGGCGGCCAGGTCGGCGTCGGCGTCGATGCCCAGCACGGCGCGGGTCATGCCAGCGCGAGTGTGGGGGGCGTGCTCGAGGGCGTCCTGGCTGAACAGGCCCAGGCCGATCCATGCGGTCCAGCGGGCGCAGTGGTCGGGGTAGCGCAGGGTGCCGCGGAAGAGGGTCTTCAGGCCCCGCAGGCCGTAGACGTCTTCGTACGCGATGGAGTCGCGGTTGGGGTAGGCCTCGAGCTGGCCCACGCCCTCGATCTCGATGATGTGGTTGTCGGCCAGCAGGCCGGAGCCCGGGGTCTCCACGATCTCACCGTCCCAGCGGTACAGGCCGTTGTTGCTGGCGGCGGTGAGCACGCCGCGGGGGGCCCAGGAGAACTTGTAGCCCAGCTGGTTGTTGGCTTCGGGCGCGGGCAGGCCGCCGCAGTAGGACTTGAAGACCTCGATCTTGCCGTCGCGGGCCCAGACATCGTCGAAGATGGCCATGGCGGACATGTGGTCGATGCCCGGGTCCACGCCACACTCGTTGATGAACATCAGATCGGCCGCCACCACCTCGTCGTGCAGGGCCTTCATGGCGGGCGAGATGTAGGAGGTGGTGCCCATGTGCTTGCCGTGCTTCAGGCAGGCCTTGGCCACTTCCGGGTGCATCGGAGCGGGGAGCAGGCTGATGGCGATGTCGCAGTCGGCCACCAGGCGATCCAGCTCGTCCAGGTCCTTGACGTTGAAGGGCTTGGCCACGCCGTTTTCGTGCCCGTCGATCAGGGCGACGGCCTTGGAGACCGTGCGGCTGGCGCAGGTGAGGTGGAAGCCGTGGTCGAGCAGGTAGCGGACCAGGGGGCGGGAGACGAGGCCGGCGCCGAGGACGAGGACCTTCTTGGACATGGGATGCACTCCTAAGCAGTGGTGAAACCTGAATGTAGGGGCGGGGTTCATCCCCGCCCGAGACGAGAACAACGGTCAGCGAATGAAGTCGGCCATGTAGCGGTAGTCGGGGGTCAGCTCGCCCCGGTGCAGGATCAGCGCGGACTTCAAGGGCTGCGGCAGAGCGAGATCCCCGAACGGGAGCGACAGATCCGCCCGCATCAGCGCGGCCATGAAGGGCTCGAGGGCGTCGCTGAAGGCCTGGGAGGCCTCGGCCGGCAGCTCACAGGGCAGGTTGTCGACCGCCATCATGCACAGGCCGCGGCCGGTGGTGCCGTCAGTGGCGACACCGGTGATGGGGTCGTAGACGAAGTGGGGGTTGTCGGGCTCGGTGGCCTTGACCAGGCACTCGACGGAACCTTCGATGTCGCAGCTGACATCACCCACCACCTGCAGCCGGATCTCGCCGGACTGCTCGAACCAGCCCTTCAGCTGCTCGTTGGTGATGAGCCGGGGGGAGGCCTCGGTCCAGTAGATGGCGTTGATCATCAGATCGAGGTGGGGCACCCACTGGGCGAAGGTGGAGCGATAGCGCTCGGGGTGCTGGAAGTACTCCATCAGCTCGAAGGGGGCGCCGGGCTCGATGGGCTCGACCATGTGCTTTTCGTGGAAGACAACCTTGTAGATGCGGTCGCCCGGGGGGGCATCCATGGCGCGCAGGGCCGGGAGCTGCTCGGGGGTGATCTCCTCGATGGGCAGCCAATCCAGCACGTGCTGGGCGCCCTGGCTGACGTTGCCATAGCCGGTGATGCCGATGACGAAGGGTCGCATGGCCGGGGGCAGGCCCTCGTTGCGGATCAGCTCGCCCACGGCGCGCAGGCCGGCCTCGGCCTTGTCGAGTCCGCCGTAGCTGTAGGTCATGCCGACCTGCTCGAGGGGGTTGGCGATCCCCTGGGCGGCGTAGCGCTCACCCGCAGCCTGCAGGGTGTCGACGGCGCCGGCGGCGCCCGCGAACCAGGAGAAGAAGATCAGCCGGCGGCCCTTGTCGTCCACCACGCGCTCGTAGTCCAACAGGTTGCAGCGCAGCTCCATCAGCCGGCGCAGCATGTCCATGTTGTAGGGCTGGCCCTTGATGGTGTGGGAGAAGTAGACGTAGGTGCCGTCGGCCCGCAGCAGCTTGGTGGGGATCTCCTTGACCGCGACCACGACGTCGGCGTCGAAGGGATCTTCCACGATGCTGGCGCCAGCGCCGTCGTAGTCGGCGTCGGAGAAGATGCGGGTGGGGGAGGTCTGGACGCGCACATCGAGGTCGGGCTGCGCGGTGAGGCGCCCCACGGCGGCCGGTGTGAGGGGCACGCGGCGCTCCCAGATGTTCTTGTCTTCGAGACGGATGCCGAGGCTGTGGGTCATGCGTCACCTCTGTGGGTCAATGCGGCAAAAGGAAGCAGAAGGCTCCACGCTGGAGGGGGCCTGTCCCCTAGGGTCGAGACGGGGGCCCTGCCAGCCCGGGTGAAGGGAAACATGACGGTTCGCAGACCCGGTCCTCGAGGGTGCCGTAAGGGCTATACTCCTGTGTCCGTTTCCCCTTCGACGCCCGTCGCTGGAGCCACCATGATCCGCCCTGCCCTGCTCGCCTCGCTGCTGCTCGCCTGCACCGCCACCCACGAGGAAGGCCCGGAGGCGAATGGCGTCGAGCCCGCGGTCGAGCCCGCGTCGGTGGAGCCCGGGGGAGACGGCCACAAGCCCGCGGTGATCCCCGAGGTTGCTCCCCCGGACGCCGCGGAGCCACAGCCCGAAGCCGCGGAACCGCAGCCCGACGCCGCCCGCGGCGACCGCTTCCCCACCCCCTCCACCTGGTCCAGCCCAGCCTGCGAGGGGCGCCCGTACGAGCGCCAGATCAGCTTCAGCGAAGGTGGCTTCCAAGCCAAGGACCTGGTCGCCCCCTGCCCTCCGGGCACCCAGTGCGTCTGGTCCGGCATCATCGACAGGGTGGGCACCTGGTCCCTTGACCGCCAGCAGCTACGGCTCACCCCGGCGGCCGACGCCGACCAGGCTCCCAAGGCCGGCCACTACCCCCTGCCCCCCCACCTGTGGCTGGCGGCGGACAGCACCTTGAC
>CAZHIK010000846.1:0-4385 GCA_964532635.1 uncultured Enterobacterales bacterium | reverse complement strand
TGTTCGCCATCAACTCGTGAAGATCGTGATCTCGTGTTCGCCGAGGGTCACACCCGAGGGACCGCCGCCACGGAGAGCTTCCCTGGCCAGGGCTACGGTAGGTCCGGCCACGCCCAGGTAGCCGAGCTGCCGCTCAGCCAGATCGAGCTGGTTGGGCGGGGGGGCCAGGCGCATCCGGACGGGGGAGGGGTGACTGGGATCCGCCAGCAGGAAGAAGGCCGCGCCTTCACCAAGGGGACGCCCGGGGAAGAGGGGACCCGCTGCGGTCATACAGTCCGAGCTTCCGGCCACAGCCAGATCGGCTCGCCCCTCGAGCACGGCCAGCCCGGCTTCCCACAGGGCGATCAGGCCGCTCGCCTCGTCGTGGCAGTAGTTGGCATTGGAGCCCTGAAAGTCGTGCTGGGCGGAGGCGAACCCGAGCACGTTGTTGGACAGCCCCTTGACCAGCCACAGCGGGTGGATCAGGGGCACGCCGTCGGACGCGAAGCGTGCCAGGTCGAACTCGCCGTCGACGCTCGCCGCCTGCAGCGCGGGCTGCAGGTCACCAAACTCCGAGGCCAGGGGGTTGGAGCCGGTGTACATCGCGCGGCGATGGGGGGGCACCTCGGACAGCAGCTCCGAACCCTCGAGGGCCAAGCCGACAGCAGCCACACCCAGCTGAACAGAGCGAGCCATGAGCTTGATGTTCTTGCGGTTGGCGACGTGGTCTCTGGCTCGGAAGCCCGGCACGGTGCCGGGCTGGCCGATGCCCGCCCCGTGGATGCCGATACCCGCCGAGCACAGCAGGCCGACTCCCAGGACCGCCAGCTCGGGGGCGCTCACAGCTTCTCCCACGCGCCTGTGCGGTCCAGGGCGATGACGGGGAAGCGACGAGCCACACGGCGGAAGAGGCCCGCCAGGGTGGTTCCAGGACCCACCTCGACAGCCCGAACCGGCTCGAGCGCGAGCAACTGTCGAGCACATTGCTCCCAGCGCACGGGCTCGGTGACCTGGCGCACCAGCTTGTCGCGAATGACTGCGAGCTCATTGGAAGCCTGGGCGTCGACGTTCTGGAGCACGGGGAACCGTGGAGGTCGCAGCTCGACCCGTTTCAAGGCCTCGGCCAGGCCCTCACCCGCGCTGGCCAGCAGGGGGGTGTGGAAGGGAGCCGACACCTCCAGCGGGACAACCCCCCTGCAGCCAGCCTCGCGGGCGGCTTGCCCGAGGGCGTCCAGAGCGACCCGGTCGCCGGCGACGACCACCTGGCCGGGGCTGTTGAAGCACGCGGCCCTGACCAGGCCAGGGCCGTCGTGCTCGGCGCACAGCTGCTCGACCTCGACGGCTTCCATGCCGAGAATGGCCGCCATGCCTCCCTGGCCCTGGGGTACGGCGTCCTGCATGAGGCGGCCGCGAAGGTGGACGAGACGCACCGCCTCGGCGAAGTCCAGGGCATCCGCAGCCACGAGCGCGGAGTACTCGCCCAGGCTGTGGCCTGCGGCTGCGATGGGCTCCAGATCCGGGTGGCGCTGGCGCAGTAGACGCCAGAAGGCCACGCTCACGGCCAGGACGGCTGGCTGTGTGATGGGGGTAGAGGCCAACTTCTCGGCCGGACCTTCGGCGATCCAGCGAGAGAGGGGTTGGTCCAGAGCTTGGTCGGCTTCGGCCAGGGTTTGGGCCACCACAGGGTGGTCGGCCACCAGCTGGCTGGCCATGGCCACGCGCTGGGCTCCTTGGCCTGGAAAGACGGCGACGGTACGCATCTCACCTCCGAGAGCGGTCCCAGGTAACATCGCAAGCCCCGCTCGGGCTGCGGCGAGCGCCCTCAGGCCTGCCAGTCTGGATGCGCAACCACCAGGGAGGCGTTCTGGCCTCCGAAGCCCATCGAGTTGGAGAGGACCAGTCCGGGCGCTCCAGCAGTGGCTCTCTGCTGTACGTTGATGGGGCAGGCGGGGTCGGGGAGCTCACAGTGCACGGTGCCGGGGGTGAAGCCTGCGGCCATGGCCCCCACCGTAGCCGCCAGCTCCACCGCTCCTGCCGCGGCGATGGTGTGACCCACGGCCCCCTTGATGGAGCAGACCGGCGTACCCTCGGGCAGCAGGCGGGCGATGGCAAGAGCTTCGGCCCGGTCTCCCACCGGGGTGCCGGTGCCGTGGGCGTTGACCTGGTCCACGTCACCTGGCGCCAGGCCGGCGTCCGCGAGGGCACGGCGCATGGTGAGCCAGGCCCCGTGGCCGTCGGGGTGGGGGGCAGTGACAGCGTGCGCGTCGACGCTCGTGCCGGTCCCCAGCAGCCGCGCGAGGGGGGGGCGACCATCCGCCCGAGCGGCCTCGGGCGTCTCGAGCAGCAACAGGGCGGCACCCTCGCCGAGCATGAAGCCATCGCGCCGCAGATCGAAAGGCCGGCAGGCTTCGGAGCAGAGGGTGTCGAGCTGCAGGAAGGACAACGCCCCGAGGGGGTGGGCCATGGCGTCCTGGCCGCCGGCGACGGCCCGTTGGATCTCGCCACGGCGCAGGGACTGCAGGGCCGCACCGATGGCCTGGGCGCTGGCAGCGCAGGCCGAGAAGCTGGTGAGTACGGGGCCAGAGAATCCCAGAGTCTCGGAGAGGGCCACTCCCGCACGAGCGGGCAGGTGCCGCTGTGGTGCGCCGGCCCGGGGCTCGAGCTGCGCCGCCAGGCCTGCGCGCTGGAAGACTCCGCCCTCGAGGTGGGGATACAGGTCGTGCTCGAGCTCCTCGGGTGTGACGCTCGACAGGCCCGTGCCCAGGAACACGCCCGCCCTCAAGGGCTCACCGAGGGCAGGGAGTTGGCCTGCAGCGTCCAGCATCAGTTGCACCTTGCGGTCGCCCTCGAAGCCGGGATGCTCGGGAAGCGCCTGGGGCACTGCCACCAAGGGCACGGGCAGCTCTGCGACGTGCTCAACGCCCGGAGGTCTGCCCGCGGTGCGATCCTCGAGCAGGCCACGGCAGAGCCGCTCGATGCCGCTGCCGTAGCCGGTGACCACGCCGACAGCGGTGATCCAGACCTCGGACGGTGAGGGCATCGAGGAAGCTACCGGGGCTGGCAGAGGTTGGCGCCGCCGTCGAAGCACAGGTAGCGCTGCCCAGGCGTCGCCGAGTCGAGGACGGCGGTGGCCCGGCTGCGATCCTCATAGATGGCCGTGATGGTGCAAGCGCTCGCCCCATCGAGCTCGACCTGGAGCGGGCTCGCGCCGTTGGCGCTGGCTGCGGCACAGCGCACCTGCAGCTTGCGGAGCAGATCGTTGTCCACAGCAAACTCGGCGATGCCTGCTCCGAGAACGGAGCTGGTCTCGGCATCGGGCTGCGCGACGGGCTCGCCAGCATCACTCGGGGCAGCGTCATCGACCGCTGCAACCGAAGGCTCCGGCTCTGGAGCGATCGGCCCGGGGTCGGGGACCGGCGCGAACGGCACTGCGACAGGTTCCGGATCGGGAACCCGAGCCATCAGCACGCGACCGGGGCCCAGGAACAGCGCGAAGCCCAGCAGCGTGCCGCCGAAGGCGCACAGCAACAGGAAGGCCGACGGCAGCAGAGAGCCACCACCCTTCGCGGGCGGGGGCGGCGGCTCGGGCTCGAATGCGGGGACGGGCGTGGGAGCCACCACTGGGCTTGCCGGGGGCTCGGTCCGGATGGGTTCGGCCACCGGTGGCGGTGTGGGCGTCACCGGAGCTGGAAGCGGCGGAAGCGGGGCACCTGCGCTGGGAAGGGACTGATCCGGGCGGCGGACGGTGGGGTCGTCGTCGTCGAAGGCGTCGAGCGCCACCGGGGGGGCCTCTGGAAGGAGACCCTCGGTCGCGGCCTCGACCTCTGGGGGCGCCTCGTTGAGCCCGACCGTCACCTCCTGGGTGAGGTGCTCGTCGGGAGGCTGTGGGGGCGGGCTCGACGGGGTTGAGCTGAGCGATTCCTCGGAAATCGTTGGCTCGGGCTCGGGAGCCGTTGGCTCGGGCTCGGGAGCCGGTGGCTCGGGCTCGGGCTCCGGAGCCGGCGGCTCGGGCTCCGGGACGGTCTGTGGGACCTCGGGAGCCGGTGGCTCGGGCTCGGGCTCCGGAGCCGGCGGCTCGGGCTCCGGGACGGTCTGTGGGACCTCGGGAGCCGGTGGCTCGGGCTCGGGAGTAGGGGGCGCGGGGGCTGGAGCGGGTGGCGCAGGGGCTGGAGCGGGTGGCGCAGGGGCTGGAGCGGGTGGTGCAGGAGCTGGAGCGGGTGGCTCGACAACGACAGGCTCTGGCTCGGAGGGTAGCGGTTCCGGCTCGGGCTGGGGTGCGGCTGGCTCCTCGACAGGCAGGTCCATCGCGGGGGCAATGTCCGGCTCGGGCATGGGCGGCGGCGGCTCAGGAGCCGGCGGAGGGGGGGCGGCGGTCGGAAGCGTCGGCTCCGCAACGGGGGGCTGTG
>CAZHIK010000845.1:0-4387 GCA_964532635.1 uncultured Enterobacterales bacterium | reverse complement strand
CTCGACCACGATGGGCACACGCAGTTGGCTCCGCTCGCCGACGGTGACGCCGGGCAGGCGGTCCAGGGCGTCCAGGACGGTGCTGGGACGTTCGAGCGTGGAAGACAGAGTGAGGACGGCGCCGAGCGTGGGCATCAGGACCTCCGAGGCCCGGCTGGAGCGCGGAGTTCGCCGGTGAGCACGGCGAACGCCACCTTCAGGCCGATGGTGAACATGATGAGACAGAGGGCCCAGATCCCCGCCGTGACGCGCCACTCCAGCGCGTTGGGCAGGTACTCGACCACCTCGTGAAGAGTGCTGGGGATGAAGCCGGGCACCAGCAGGCCCATACCCTTCTCGAACCACACGCCGACCAGCGTGAAGCTCGCGGCGGCGATGATCCAGCGGTGATGCTTCGATGGATCTGCGAAGAGGAAGACGGCCGCGGCCGCGATGTTCAGCGCTATAGCGGTCCAGATCCCGGGCACCAGCGCCGAGGCGCCGTGCAGGCCGAAGAACAGGTAGCGCGCCGAGTCGGCGTGCTCGCCCCCGGTGTAGAACACGGTGAAGATCTCGCTGCCCAGGAAGAACAGGTTGATGAGCACCGTGACGCGGAGGATCTTCAGCAGCGTACGGCTGGGGCCCTCGGCCACCGACACACCGGCAAACTGTCTCAAGGCCTCGAAGGCCAACAGCAGGAAGGCGGGACCGGTGATGAACGCACTGGCGATGAAGCGTGGGGCCAGGATGGCGTGGTTCCAGAACGGGCGGGCGCCGAAGCCGGAGTACAGGAACGCGGTGACCACGTGGATGGAGATGGCCCACACGATGGAGACCATCGCCAGGGGGACCACCACCCGCTTGGACGGCTGCCGGCCGTGGTAGCGCTCGTAGAGCACGTACAGCACCATGGCAGCGTTCAGGCAGAGGTAGCCCCACAGCGCGATCACATCCCAGTTGAGCAGGGAGGCGGGGAAGTTGGTCTCGCCGATGCCCGGCACCAGGTGCCAGAAGCGCTCGACCCGACCGACATCCACGCTCACGAACAGGATGCAGGCGCAGATGGCGGAGATCGCAAGGATCTCACCGACGATCACCACCTTGTGCATCGCCTCGTTGCGGTACAGGTAGGTGGGGATCACCACCATGACCGCGCCCGCGGCCAAGCCCACGCAGTAGGTGAAGTTGCCCAGGTACAGGCCCCAGGCGACGTGGTCGTTCATCTCGGTGAGGACCAGGCCGTGGGCGATCTGGTGGGACCAGGCGTTCAGGCCCACGAGCAGGACCGCGAACAGGGTGATCAGCCAGGCCCAGTAGCTCAGGCTGCCCTCGGTGGCGGTGGTCAGGACGTCGATGAGGAAGCGCCAGGGGCCGCCGGAGCCCGGGGACGCCGTGGCGTCCGGCTCGAGCTCGTGGACAGCAGCAGGGGTCGTAGACATCGATGCCTCCCTACTCGTCGAAGTAGTAGTAGAAGAGCGGCTCGGTCCCGAGGTCTTCCTTGAGGATGAAGACGCGCTTGTTCGCGAGCAAGGCGCGGATGTCCGAGTCGGGGTCCAGCAGGTTGCCGAACAGGCGCGCCCCGGTGGGGCATGCCTCGGCGCAGGAGGGCAGCAGGCCCCGGCGGGTGCGCTGCAGGCAGAAGGTGCACTTCTCCACCACGCCCACAGGCCGGATCCGGTTGGAGAGGGTTGCCTGGTCGGGGTTGATCTCGCCCGCGGGGATCTCGGGCGTCTTCCAGTTGAAGCGCCGCGCGTGGTAGGGGCAGGCCGCCACGCAGTAGCGGCAGCCGATGCACCACTCGTAGTCCACCACCACGATGCCGTCGGCCTCGTTCCAGGTGGCCTCGACCGGGCAGGCCTTGACGCAGGGGGCGTCGACGCAGTGGTGGCACTGCACCGGCATGTAGAACTTGCCGTCCTGGGGCACCTCGTGGTCGTAGTCGGCGCGGCCGCTGGCGAGGTCCATGCTGCCAGCCTCGAGCTCGAGCACGGTGATGTAGGAGTTCTCGCTGGGCCGATCGTGGTTGTTCTCGACGTGGCAGGCCTCGGCGCACTTGCGGCATCCGCAGCAGATCGAGAGGTTCACACCGAAGGCGAAGGTCACGTCCTTCTGGGGTCGCCGGTCAGTGATGGAGACGTTCGCGCCGTACTGCTCCCTGGTCTTCGCCTCCAGCCGCTCGATGAGCGCTTCCATCTCGTCCTTGTCGAGCTGCTTGTAGTGGCGCTGGAGGATCTCCTCGAGGGTGAGCCCCCCGCCCCAGGAGGCCAGCGGGCTGAGGGCCTTGGCGACGGCGGCGACACCCAGGGCCGCGCCGACGCCCTTGAGCAGGTTCCTGCGGGTCGGGTCGTTCATCGGTGGCTCCTCTTTCCGACCCGGGCCGGCACGAAGTGCTCGACAGCGGGCTCGTGGGGCGCGTGGCAGTCCACGCAGTGGTTGCGGGTGCGGACACCGCGGCGGGTGTCCCAGTACCCGGCCATGCCGCCGTGGGAGCCCGCGGCGAAGTCGCGGTGCTGCGGGCCGTGGCACTGCGCGCACAGGACGATGGTGTCCTCGAGGTGGACGTGGGTTCCGTCGGCGAGGTGCAGCAAGGTGCTGTCGTCCTCGAGGTGACAGGCGTTGCACTCGAGGTCGCCGTGCTCCACCTCGATGGTCCCGTGGAACTCCTCGGGGCCACCGGGCTCGGGGACCCAGTCCTCGGTGGGGTTTGGGCCGTGGCAGGTGTCGCAGGTCACGCCCAGCGGCGTGCCGTTGACGTCCTTGCGGGGCGTGTCGATGACTCCGAGGGTCTTGGGGCTGTGGATCTGGTCTTCGATGCGGTCGGCACCGCTGTCCAAGGGAGGCCCGAAGGCCCGCTCGGGGTCAGCGAACTCGGCTGGACAGCCAGCGAGAATGAGGAGGAACGCGGGCGCCCCCAGGACAGGGACGCTCCACGGGAGTCGGGCACTGATCTGTGGTGGCACCATGCACTTCCTCATAAAAACCGATACCGGAATCTGAATACTGAATTAAACAATTCGAGTCAAGTTCGCCAGACCTTCGTTCAGAGAAATCCCAACCCGGAATCCTCCGCGTGCCGCGATACGGCCGAAGATCAGGCGAGGAGGCCAGAAGTGATCGATGTAGACCAGGCCCGGACCCACGTGCTGTCGGTGCTCGAGCCCCTGCCCCCCCGGCGCATGAGCCTGGAGGACGCCCACGGCAGCGTCCTGGCCGAAGACGTCGTCGCAGACGAGCCCTTCCCGCCCTTCCACACCTCGGCCATGGACGGCTACGCGGTGCGTGCCGACGACCTCCAGGGAGCCACCAATTCGCGGCCGGTGCGCCTGCGGGTGCTCGGCGACGTGCCCGCGGGCCAGGTCTGCGAGGCCGATCTCGCGCCCGGAGAGGCGATCCGCATCATGACGGGCGCCCCAGTGCCCGACGGGGCGAACGCCGTGGTCATGGTCGAGCGCACACGCTGCGACGAGCAGGCGGTGTGGGTGGAGGCTCCGGTGCACCCCGAGGAGAACATCCGCCGCTGTGGTGAGGACATCGAGGCCGGTCAGGTGGTGCTGGCACGGGGCGCACGCATCGGGGCCGGGGCCATCGGGCTGCTCGCGGGCGTCGGCCGCACCGAGGTCGCGGTGATCCCCAAGCCGGTGGTGGCCATCCTCTCCACGGGCGACGAGCTGGTGGAGCCGGGCGATGTGCTGCAGCCCGGCACCATCCGCAACAGCAACAGCCACCACATCGCGGCCCTGGTGCGCGAAGCGGGCGCCATCCCGCTGCAGCTGGGCATCGCCCGAGACCGCACCGAGGACCTGCGCCGGAAGCTCGAGCGTGCGCTCGTCGCCGACGTGATCGTCACCTCCGGGGGTGTCTCGGTCGGCGACTACGACCTGGTCAAGGCCGTCCTGCTCGACATGGGCGACGTGCTGGCCTGGAAGGTGCGCCAGCGGCCCGGCAAGCCGATGGTGTTCGGCCTGCTGGGCGGCAAGCCCATGTTCGGCCTCCCGGGCAACCCCGGCGCGGTGCTGGTGAGCTTCGAGAACTTCGTGCGACCCGCCATCGGCCGGCTCTCGGGCCGCGGACTGCGGGAGCGACCCCGCGTAGCGGTGGTCCTGGGGGACGACCTGAAGAAGCGCGCAGGCTACCGCACCTACGTAGCAGTCATGCTGGAGCGCCGGGATGGCTCGCTGATCGCGCGGGCCGTGGGTCTGCGCTCGTCGGGAGCGCTGCGCGGCATGGCCCTCGCCCACGGGCTCGTGGACCTGCCAGAGGATCTCGAGCTGGCCCGGGCCGGCGATCCGGCCGAGGTGGTCCTGCTGCAATCCGCCCAGGAGACCGAGTGGCTGCTCGCTCGGAACGAGAACGAACCGAACCGAACCAAGGAGACACGCCCGTGACCCCCCCCATCGTCTCGATCGTC
>CAZHIK010000844.1:0-4399 GCA_964532635.1 uncultured Enterobacterales bacterium | reverse complement strand
CGCTCTCAACTCCATGGGCCTGGAAGATGGTGGTAGCGAAGCCGTCACCAGCTTCCAGGACCAACTGGTGGACTACCTCGAGCGTGAGCTGCGCAAGCACCACCCCAACATGAGCATCCGCGCCGCCGGCCGCGGCTCCAGCCGCATGCAGCTGGTCCTCGAAGGCCACGAGGACGAGGCCGCCGCAGATACCCTCGAGCAGATCTGCGAGCAGACCTACGGAAAGGAGTGGCAGCGCCTGCTGGGCGTGGACATTCGGGAGCCGACCCCCCGAGAGGCCTAGCCGCGCTTCACCGAGCCGCTACTCCCAGCTCGGCGCAGTCCTGTAGGCACGGCGACAGAGCGACCCGCTCTCAGAAGCCACCCACTCCCACGATCTCGTCGCCCTGGTACAGGGCCATGCCGAACAGGGCTTCCTGGCCGAACATGGACAGCTCCACCTCGGGCCAGTCGAAGAACACGTCCCAGGTGTCGCTGGACAGCTCGTTCATGTCCAGGGGACCCAGCTCATAGCCGCTGATCATGTGGAAGCCGCGGGCGGTGGCCGCGTCCACGGGCGTGGAGGTGCTGACGTTGAGCAGCTGCTGACCGCTCATCTCACCGAACCCGGTGCCCGTACAGGTCCCGACCTTGGTGGCCGCCTTCTTGCCCAGCATGTTGCCAGCCACGGGCAGGAAGTAGATCACGGTGGTGCCGTAGGACTCACAGCCGATGCCGAAGTCGGAGCTGGACACGGAGCCGGACCAGTGGCTGCTGCCGCTGTCGTAGCTCATGGCCACCGGCGGGCTCATAGCCAGTCCCTCGAGGTCCCAGCCGACCACCCAGCCCTGCTCCGCGGCGCCGTCGGAGTCGAGCATGGTGAAGCTCCACGTGTCGCTGGCGCACTGCACCGTGGAGTTGATGGCGTCGAAGGGGCCCAGCCCGTCGTCCACACCGTCCAGGGCCTGCACCAGGTCCACGATGCCGGTGTCGGCGTCGCCGTCCGCATCGGTGTCGGTGTCGGTGTCGGTGTCCGCGTCGGTGTCGGTGTCGGTGTCGGCCGGCGAGTCGGGGCCGGTGTCGTCCTTGTCCGGATCGGGCTCACCGCAGGCGACCACAGAGCCCAACAGGGCCAGGCTGACGAGGGGCAGGAGGCGAAGGGTCATGGTCCACTCCGGGGGCGCCGGGGACGGGGCGCCACGCCTGAGAGGTATACCAGAGCCAGCCGGCCGGATCAGCCCTCGAGCCCGCGACGCCGGCGGCCCGCCACCAGGCCCAGGGCCAGCAGCCCCACGGCGCCGAAGGGCAACGCGCTCGTACCGCTGCAACCGCACCCGCCGGGCTCCTCGTCCGGGCCCCCGGTGTCCTCGACCTGCTCGGGGCCACACCACATGGACTCCGCGTCGATGGCCCCGTCGCAGTCGTTGTCCAGGCCGTCGTAGCAGTCCTCGTCGTTGCCCGGCCAGACCAGGGGCTCGGTGTCGTCACAGTCGCGCAGCTCGCCGCAGGAGCGGTCGTCGCAGTCTTCGGACCAGTAGCCGTCACCGTCGGCATCGTCGCACTCGCAGGCCGGCACGTGCAGCATGTAGGACCCGAACGACTGGATGGCGCTGGCGTAGTACTCGATGAGGAAGTAGCCGTCCATGCCCCAGTCGGTGCCCCAGGAGTTCTTGCCGATCCAGGCGCCCTGGCTGTCGTCCCAGCCCACGATGTTCACCACGTGGCCGCCGCCCATCTCCACGGTGGTGGGGGTGTAGACGCCGCTCTCGTAGTAGTCGAAGTCGTCGAAGGTCACCATGTGGGCCACAAGAGGGCCGTGCTCCAGCATGGTCTTCCAGGTGAAGGTGTCGGTGTCGCCCCAGGTGGCGCCGGTGATGGTCCAGGGATCGTCGTACTCGTCGCAGACCTCGAAGCAGGCCACCAGGGCGTCGGCTTCGTAGGGCATACACTCCTCGCTGACCGCGCCGTACTCCTCGAGGTACTCGATGGCTGGCTCGGAGTTCCAGCCGCCACAGTCGCCGTCGGAGCAGGACAGCATGGCCTGCTCGGACAGATCCATGTCCCAGCGGGGATCCCCGGACTCGATGTTGTACTGGGCTTCGATCACGCCCATGTTGGCGAAGGCCCAGCAAGCGCCGCAGCCGCCCTGGCTCTTGGGGATGGAGGTGAAGTCGCCCTCGGGCATCTCGCGCCAGGAGAAGTAGTCCTGGTCGGCGAAGGAAGAGGCCCCAAACCCCGACGATGGCTCGGCGTGGAAGATCTCGGTGCCCGGCGGAGGCTCCGGTGGCGGCGCGTTGGTGGGCGGGCGCAGGTGCTCCGGCAGCCTCGAGATCTCGTTGTGGCCAGCGGTCCAGCTGGCGCCCTGATCACGGATGGCCTGGCGGATGGCTTCGAGCTCGGCATCGTCGGCGTGGGCGGATGAGGCCAGGGCGAACGCGAGGACCAGGGTGACCATGCTCGACTCCAAGAAGCTACGGACCGGAAGCCCGCTCATCCTAACCGCGATTGTCGAGGGTCGCGGGGAGCACCGAGGATGGAGGGCCAACAGGTTTGGTGGGCAGCTCGCTCGGGCAGCAGTCCGATCGGGCGGGAGTCCGCCCCCCTCCCCGGCGACCATCCCGCTCCTTCCCGGCCACAACAGCGACCACCCAGTGGGATTCCGACCACTATGGACCCCTCGGAGGGACATGTAGCGCTACGGCAACGATGGGAAGCCAGTCTTCGGGAGCCCCATCCTCAGCAGGGCAGGACTGTGGTCGGAATCCGGCCGCATGGTCGCAAGAATGGTCGCTTCGAGGGGGGATGGTCGCCCGAGGCAAGACTCACGGGGGACCCGAACCTCCTGGGGTGCCAGCCTCGGGTGCCGCCCGCTTCACCCTGGTCCCGGTTCAGGCCACCGGCGCTCCCGGCTCCATGTCGCGAGACCCAATATGGATCCCGCGCGCGCGAAGCGCATCGAGCATGGGCGGGATCGGAACGTCGCGTGCGGGGTCGAGCAGGCCGGCTCCGCGGATCTCGCCACCGAGGATCATGCGCGCCGCGATGGCGGCGGTGAAGCCCACGGTGCGGTTCATGGCCAACAGCCCCGTGGCGGGATCCCGCGTGTCCACCATGTCCCAGGCCACCGCATGGGGTCGCCCGTCTCGCTGGCCCCACGCATGGCAGCGCAGCACCACCAGGTCGGGCTCTCCGGGCTCGAGCTGCAGCTTCGTGCCCAGCCAGCGCGCCAGGAAGGCCGCCGGCTCGTCTTCGAGGAAGCCCAGGGCGATCAGCTGCCGCCACAGGGCGCAGTGGCCGGGCCAGCGCATGGTGAAGCGCGCCATGTGGGTGAGCTCTGGCCCCAGCTCGAAGCTCTCCACGTAGTCCAGGGCGTCGCCGTTGGGGTAGGCCTCCAGCAGACCAGCCCCGGGGATCTCCAGAGTGTGGACGTGCTCGGGCTCGAAGACACCCAGGGCGGGCACGCCGCGATCCTCCCCCGCCCAGCGGTAGCGAGCCGGACGTCGATAGGCCGACAGCACACCCTCGAAGGACCAGCTGACCTTGTAGTTCCAGGGCGGCTCGGCCCGCTCCCGTGTGGGCAGGCCCGCGCCGTAGGACAGCAGGCCCTCCACCTGGTCGAGCTCGTCGCATGCCAGGCGGCACATCAACAGATCGATCCCAGGGTCGAGCCCCATCTCCGGCAGCAGGATGAGCCCGCGCTCCGCCGCCCCGGCGTGCAGCTCCCCCAGGCGCTCGGCGTAGCAGGTGTTCACGAAGTGGGCGCCCTCCGCGATAGCGGCGCGAGCGTTGATCCACTGCAGCTCCGGGGGCCCCATGCCGACCACCACGCGGGCGCCGTGGGCGCGGATCAACGCGCGCACCGCAGCCTCGTCGCTGGCATCCACCGCGGCCGCGATGGCACCCGTGCAGCCCAGCTCCTCCAGGCTGCGCTCCACCGCCACGCGATCGAGGTCAGCGGCGACCACGGGCCCACACTCGGAGCCGTGCAGCAGCTCGTGGACCACCGCTCGACCTTGCATCCCTGTGCCGATCACGAGCGCGCTCATGGCTTCTCCCTCGAAGAAACAGCAACCGTATCTCGAAAAAGCTCGAAAAATCGGTGAGGACATCTGGGCAGTCGCCGACTACCGGGGTACACCCTGCCCGCTCGGACTCCTTCGGATTCCCGGGCACGGTCATGTCGACCATGTACGCGACGGGCGCCCTTGGCCCGGATTCTTTCGGAGACGCCTGCACACACGAACGCCGGCGCTCCGAGCCAGCCAGAAGAGAAAGAGAACATGTCGAATCGTTTGTTTGTCGGCGGGCTCGCCTGGGCCACGGATGATGACGGTCTGCGCGAGGCCTTTGGGGCCTTCGGTGAAGTCGTCGACGCCAAGGTGATCACGGACCGTGAGACCGGTCGCTCCCGCGGCTTTGG
>CAZHIK010000843.1:2158-4399 GCA_964532635.1 uncultured Enterobacterales bacterium | reverse complement strand
TGGATGTGACCCAGCTGGGTGTAGATGCCAGCCAGGAATGTAGGCTCTCCTCGGCCGCCCGTGAGCTGGAGCAGCTTTCTGTAGACACCCTCGCTCTTCTTCCAGTCGCCCGCGCCCATGTACAGCGGGCCGAGGGCTTCGAGGGAAGGAAGGTGGGTGTCGTTGAGCTCGAGGGTGTGCTCATAGCGCAAGACCGCGTCGGTGTGGCGATCGAGGAAGCGCAGGGTCTCGCCGAAGCGGAAGTAGTACTGCGCGACCTCGATCTGCTCGTCGAAGTCATCGAGGTCACGGGCGGACTCGATGGGCTCACGACGCTCGAACAGCTCGACGGCCCCGGCGTAGTCCTCGGCCTCGAAGAGCTGAACGCACTGGTAGCGCAACGCCTCGGCGTTGGTGGGCGCGACCTCGAGAACCTCCGCGTAGATCTCCGATGCCGCTGCACGGTTGTGGAGGGTGCTGGTGCGAATGCGGGCAGCCTTGAGAAGGGACTCGAGCTGCTCCTCACCTTCGGTAGCCGCAGCCAGCGCGAGCTGTGCGCGGACCACCTGCTCCCACTCCCCGCGCTCGGTGTGGATGCGCTCGCGGGCACGGGCTGCATCGGCGTCGGGGTCAGGCTCGGAGGATGCCGCCTCGAGGAACCGGATGGCATCGGCCAGTGAAGCGAGCTGTGACTCGTAGACCAGGCCGATGCGTCTGAGCAGGGAGGAACGATCAGGGCCTTCGATGAGCTTGGCCAGTTCCTGGCCGTGCTCCACGAAGTCCTTCCAACCGCCTGACTCCTCGGTGAGGGTGACCAGGCGCTGCAGGGCCTCGAGGTGCTGGGGATCGATCTCGAGCACCTTGCGCCAGCTGTCGAGCGCCACGGGGATGTCCTGGAGATCACCTTCCCAGATGCGGGCGATGGTGGCGTAGACATCGATCTGATCTTCGCCCTCGAAGAGCACACCCTTGCGTGCGAGGATCCCGACCACGGTGCGCCAGTCTTTGGCCTGGGTGGCCAGCTCCTGGAGTCCGTTGAGGGCCTCGAGATCCTCCGGGTCGATGTTGAGGGCCTGGAGGTAGGCCTCGCGGGCTTCGTCCGGCTTGTCGGCCTTGCGCTGGATGCCGGCCAGCAGGCGGTAGACTCGGCCGCGATCGGTGTCGTCCTTGGCGACCTGCGCGCGCTGCTCGAGGTACTGGATGGCGAGATCGGTCTCACCCCGGGCCTGGCTGATGTTGGCCAGGGCTTCGAGCACCTCGGGATCGTTGGGCCGCTCCTCGTAGAGAGAGCGATAGAAGTTCCATGCCTCGTCGGTGTCGGCCAGGTGGTCGGCCAGCAGCAGGCGCTGCTCCTTCTCGATCCAGGCCAGGACGGTGTTGTCGGAGGAGACCTGCCGACGCGCTGTCAGGGTCTCGAAGACCTCCTGCCAGCGGGTCAGCTCTGCGAGGATGCGCTCCTGGTGCAGCAGCAGGGGCAGCGGATCTTCGGCGTCGGCCGAGGCCGCGGTGAGGCAACCCAGGGCGCCCTCGAGATCGCCTATGTCGATCAGGGCGTTGGCGAGCTCGAGCCCGCTCTCGATGCCCACACCAGCGAACAGCTCACGGATGGCGTCACCCTCTTCGAGGGACACGAGGATGCGGAGCAGGCCATCGAAGGCCTTGCCCCGACCGGCGCGGGCTTCGAGCGCCGACTCGTAGAGCTTGCGTGCGTCGCCCAGCTCTTCGATGCCTTCGTACAGGTGGGCACCCAGCAGGGCGTGGAGGCCGCGGATGGCCGGGGCCTCGGTGTTCTCCACCAAGGAACCGTGCACGGCGGCCAGGCCAGCGTGATCGTTGGCAGCGGTGAGCAGACGCTCGATCCCGAGCCAGGCAACCAGGTCGGTAGCGTCGTTCTCCACGGCGCGGCGGTAGGCGGCCAGAGCGGCGTCGGGATCCTGGAGGTACAGCTCGTTGATGCGACCGAGGTAGCAGGCCGACGCCGGCAGCTCGGAGAGCTCCAAGGCTCGGGACGCTTCCTCCCAGTAGCCGAGACCCTCGCACAGACGAGCCAGGGCCGGCATGGGCAAGCTGTCGCCGCTGTCGGCGGCCAACACCATGGAGAGTGATTGCAGCGCAGCGACGCTGTCGCCCTCCTCGGCCAGCAGGCGTGCTGCGTGGTACCAGGCGGGGTGGGAATCGGCGTCTTCCTCGGAGCGGCCGGCCAGCTGGCGGAGGGCCTCGGCGGCCGCCCTTGCGGCCGTCGCCCTGGTGTTTGCGCTTCTC
>CAZHIK010000843.1:0-2148 GCA_964532635.1 uncultured Enterobacterales bacterium | reverse complement strand
GACCTTGACTTCGGCCGCTGCGGGATGATCCGGGGCCACCAGGTTGAGGTCGTCGAGGAGCCGGGTGGCATCGGCGTCGGGCACCGAAGGCGCCAGCAGCAGGGCGTGGAAGAGCAGCCAGGCCTTGCGAGAGGGATCTTCGCTCGCATCGGCTTCGGCGAGCAGCAGGCCGTAGGCACCCGCGGTGTCGCCTTGGGCCATCAGCAGGCTGCGGAGCCGAATGCGGGCGGGCAGGAAGCCCGGGGAGAGCTCGAGGGCCCCCCGGTAGCAGGCAGCCGCCAGCTCGGGCTTGCGCACGTGCATGTCCCACAGCCGTCCGGCTTCGTAGAACAGGCCTGCAGCGTCGTCACCGTCGAGGCTGGCGCGAGCGGCAGCCTCGAGGATGCGGGCGAGATCTTCCCAGCGCTCGGCAGCGCGCAGCAGGGGCGAGAGTGCAGCCAGGGCCCAGGGGTGGTTGGGAACCGCCTCGAGGGCGCGGCTGAAGAACTCGATGGCCTTGTCGGGCTGGGAGGTCGGACCGTTCCAGACCGCGCCGGCCATGGTGAGCTGGCGAGCGGTGATCTCCGGGTCATCGTGGAGGATCGCGCGCTGCTCGAACAGAGCGGCGAGCTCGTCGGCCTGGCCCAGGATGGCACGCACACGCGCCAGCCCGTCGAGGGCGGGCATGTAGGTTGGTACGCGCTCGAGCACCGAGGCGTAGTGGGACGCGGCCTTGTCGGCCTGGGAGAGGTTGTGCTCGTGGAGCTCAGCGAGCATGAAGTGCAGCCCGACGAGCTGGTCGGGATCCCCGACCTGGCCGAGCATGCCCTCGAGCAGGGCGACCAGGGGCTCGAACTCGCCACTGGCGGCGAGCAGGCGACCCGCGGCTTCCACGGCAGGCATCGCCGCCGGATCGGCTCCGATGGACTTCTGGTAGCAAGCCAGGGCTTCGTCGGGCTTGCCGAGGCGGATCTCGAGGATGTGGCCCGCACTGAACCAGTCGAGGGCCGCATCTGTGCCACTGCGCTTCTCTGCGTGCTTCTGCAGCAGGGTCGCCAAGCCTTCCCAGCGTTCGTTGGCCACCAGGAACGCGCGCAGCTCCAACAGCTCCGCCCCGTGCAGGCCCTGCTCTTCGAGGCGCTCGAAGCTGGCCCAGGCCCGATCGGGATCTTCGGCCCGAAGCCAGAACACGTGGGCGGCCCACAGGCCCCAGAAGCGACCGGTAGCGTCGCCCGCAGCGGTGGATTCCTCGTCGTACAGCGCGCCCAGGTCTGACCAGGCCTCGCAGCGGCGGAGGTAGCGCTCGAGGGCCAGGAAGGCGGGGCCGTAGCCCGGCGCGGCTTCGCGAGCGGAGAGGTAGGCGAGGTGGGCTTCGTCGTCGTTGCTCAGGCGGCTCTCGTAGACCTGGCCTCGCTCCACGTGGTACTCGGCGGCCAGCGCGGCGGGCGCGAGCTCGGCCATGTGACCCAGCACCGCTGGGAGGGCGTCCCAGTTCTGCAACCGCAGGTGCATGTCGCGCAGCAGGCGAAGGGAGAAGTAGTCGTCAGGATCGGCCTCGACAGCCATCTCGAGCAGTCGGACGGCGCCGGTGTCGTTGCGGAGGTTGTTGCGGGCCACCAGGGCGGCGTCCTGGTATGCCTCGGCCTTGGCCTTGGGATCGTCCAGAAGGCCTGCACGACGCTCCAGGATGTCGGCCAGACCAGCGAAGTCCTCGCGGGTCGCGACGAGATCACCGAGGTCGCGGAGCATGTCCGGATCTTCCAGGCCCGCATCGGAGGCAGCGCGGTAGAGCGCCTCGGCACGGGTCCAGTCCCCGACACGGTCCCGGTGGATGCTGGCAGCCGCTGCCAGGCGAGAGGACCGGACGTCGGTGAGGGCGGAGCTCTGGGCTTCCTTTTCGAGCGCGGTGGCGGCATACCACCAGGCCACGGATTCCTCTACGAGATCCTCGGGCGGGACCTCTTCGGGTCCGGCGACGGTAGGGGCTGGCTCGGCCTGGGACAGCTGTACGCTGGCGGGAGCGTAGTTGGGCCGCTCTTCCGGCTCGGTGGGCTCGGGCGGGGCTGCCTGGGCCTCGGGTTCCGGCGCGGGCTCTTCCGGCGTGGGAAGCTCAGGCACTGGAGGTGTCAGGGGCTCGGGTTCGGGCTCGGGCTCGGGCTCGGGTTCCGG
>CAZHIK010000842.1:890-4400 GCA_964532635.1 uncultured Enterobacterales bacterium | reverse complement strand
CACCGCGGGAGTGGGTAGGGCGCTGTCGATGCGGTCGGCGAACCACATCAGCTCGCAGAGGTCGTCGAGGTGCTCGCGAAGCTGGGTGGGATCCATGACATCTCCCTGCGGGACAAGGCCACGATAGCACGCCAGCCTCCGGCGCCCCTCCAAAGCAGCCCATTAAGGGCTTTTTTATTGTGTTTTTCCGATTTGCAAGAAATCGGAAAGCCCGCTAGAAAGCCCCGCGGCTCGCGCGCGCGAGTGCTAAGATCGACTCGCACGAAGGTTTCCCCCGTCCCGGGAGTGAAGAGCTCTTGGGGATTGGGGTGCATTCGTGTCTGAACAGTACAGACAAAGAGACCGCCATGAGCAGCAGCCGCGAGCGTCAACGCAGGAGGCAGCGCGATCTCTCCCAGAGCTCACAGCTCCAGGAACAGATCCCCTCCCAGGTCACACGTCCAGACCGGGACCCACCTGCCAGCAGCACCGT
Source organism: uncultured Enterobacterales bacterium (assembly GCA_964532635.1). Classification (GTDB taxonomy): domain Bacteria; phylum Myxococcota_A; class UBA796; order UBA796; family JAFGLY01; genus CALDOK01. The sequence goes on along the minus strand of CAZHIK010000842.1, from coordinate 3,928 downwards.
CTCACACCTTCAAGACACCTTCGGCAATCAGTTCGTGCTCGACGCACTGTCCCAGCAGGCCCAAGCCGGGCCGGCAGGCCTGGCCGCCCAGGCCATCCAGCTCGGGATCGCAGGCGTCGACGCTCGTGAGCAGCTGCCTGGTAGCGGCTCCATGTCCGTGCTTCGTGCCCAGCTCCACGCCGACCTGCGTTCCCGCGCAGGCACCCTCCCCTCCGCCTCCGAAGAAGACCTCGAGCGCACCGTGCGCCGCGCGGGTCGTCCCCTGCCCCCCGCGGTCCGTGCCCGCATGGAAGCCGCCTTCGGCCACGACTTCTCCCACGTCCGCATCCACACCGACGCCGCCGCAGCCCGCGCCGCCCGCGACGTCGAGGCCCACGCCTTCGCCGTTGGCACCGATGTCTTCTTCGGCGCCGGCGTCTACGCCCCCGACACCCCCCAGGGCCAGCAGATCCTCGCCCATGAGCTCGCCCACGTCGAGCAAGCCGACCAAGGCCGCCTCCCCACCGCCAGCGGCGACGGCCTGGACGTCTCGAGCCCCACCGACAAGGCCGAGGTCGAAGCCGTCGGTCGCGCCCGCGAGGTCACCGCTTCCATCGGCATGCTCTCGGCCGAAGACCTCATCATCTCCGCCCCCGATGCCGACGCGCTCTCCAGCGACCAAGCCCCCGTCGAGTCCTCCAGCGCCGAAGCCCCCGTCATGCGCGACGCCCGCGGCCGCCTGCGCGGTCTCGCCCGCAGCGCTGGAGATCGTCGCTCCCGACGACGCCGTTCCTCCAGCCGGCGCCGCACCTCCCGCCCCAGCAGCGGCTCCAGCCGTCCTCGTCGCACCCCTCCCAGCCGTGGCCCCGTCGACCAGCGCCCCGGCCGCACCCAGTCCCCATCCCCCCCCCAGCGCTCGGATTCCCGCGAGCAGCGCGGCCCCCAGGCCAGCACTCCCGACAGCGGCGAGCTGATGGCAGAAGCCATCGCCACCGCCATCGTCAACATCCTGCCACCCGAAGAAGAAGAGCAGCAGCGTGAGGGCGAAGGCCCCGGCCGCCCCGGCGGCGCCCGAGGCGGTCCCGGCGGCGCCCGAGGCGGCCCGCCCCAACAAGCCCGGGGTTCCGGTCGATCCTCTCGAGGCCCGGGCGGTCCCGGTGGTCCCGGCCAAGGCCCCGGCGGCCCAGGCCAGGACGACCAGCAGCCCGAAGAGCAGGAACTGACCCCCGAAGAGCGCCTCGAGCGCTTCATCACCGGCCAGATCGTCGAGCCGGCGGTGGCCGAGGTGGGCGTCGACCCCGAACACGTCCGCCAGGTCATGGGCACCTTCCGCCCAGTGGAACAAGACCAGGTCCGCGGACGCGCCCAGCGCGATCCCCAGCGCGATCCCCGGGCCGTGCTCGACCTGGTGCCCGAAGCCCTCGAGCGCGCCACCCCGGTCCTCGACCAGCTGCGCGCCGAAGCGGGCGAGGGCGTCGAGCGGCCCGATCCCATCGTGGTCGACCAGGCCCGAACCGCCACCCCCGAAGCCGACGCCATCACCCCTCCGGCCCCCGAGCCCGAGCCCACCCTCTCCACCGAAGACGGCCCCAGCTCCACCCCTCGCAGCGTCACCACCCCCTCCGCCGCCGCCCCTGCCGCCACTCCCAGCGGCACCGGCCCCAGCCCGGACCAGGAAGCCCAGGAAGTGGCCGAGCAGGGCGAAGAGATCGAGGAAGCCCTCGAAGAGGCCCAGGCCGACGCCGAGGAGAGCGCCGAAGCCGCCGGGCAAGAGCAAGAGCAAGAAGAAGAGCGCGAAGGCGTGCCCACCGGCCGGGGTCAGGTCTCCAGCTCCCAGGCCGCCTACGAAGCCGAGAAGTCCTACCTCGAAGCCGAGATCCACAAGGTGGAGATCGACATCGAGATGAACGAGCTGGACCTGGGCGGCACCGGGCTCAAGCTCGACCGCCGCCAGGGCAAGATCACAAGTGCGCAGGGGCGCATGGACGACAACGACGAGCGCAAGCAGAAGCGCCGCGAATTGGTCGAGGCCCGCGCCGAGCGCGCCCGGGCAGAAAACAAGCCCCCCATGCCCCCCGACAAGGACAGCGCCCTGCGCTTCCACGAGGTCAAGGCCAAGCGCTTCCCGCAAGAGATGAAGAGCCACGAAGCCGTGGTCAAGCGGCTCAAGGCCGAGACCGACCGGCTCAACGAGATCAACGCCGCCCTGCAGGAGGAGCTCACTCGGCTCCAAGACGAGCTGGCCAAGCTCCAACCTCCCGGCGGCAGCCCCGCCCGCGGTCCCGAGAACGTCCCCAAGATCTGCGAGAAGCTCAGCGAGCAGATCGGCCGGCGCAAGACCGAGTTCGAGCGCACCCTCGAGACCGCCACCGGCGAGCGCGACGCCCTCGCCGAGCGCATCGAGACCCTCACCACCACCATCAGCGAGCTCCAGGGCGACATCACCGACGCCATGGACAACTGGCGCGACACCAACGAAGACATCGAGCTCGAGGAAGAGCTGCGCGGCCAACGCCAGTCCTCCCTGGCCACCGACACCGGCACCTCCGGCGGCCAGTCCACCCCCGCCTCGGGCACCGGCGACAACGTCTGCCAGTCCATCGACGACAACCTGGGCAACCTGCAGCAGCTCGCCGACGAGTACGAGCAGGCCTGGCGCACCGACCTCCCCGCCCGCGAAGAAGAAGCCCGTCAGCAGAAGGCCGAGGCCGAGACCCAGCACCGCGAGAAGGTCACCGAGGTCACCGACGCCGAAGAAGAGATCCGCCTGATGGATCTCGCCATGACCACCCTCGAGGGTGGCACCCTGCTCTACCAGCAGATCGCGGCCCGCTTCGGCCTGCACGCCCGGATCTACCACTACCCCCCCGGCCACCGTCCCTGGTCCCCCGACGACGAGTTCCCCCCGCCGGCACAGATGGAGGCCGCGCGCCAGCTCTTCTATCTCGCCATCCCTCCGTATGCCCAATCGCGTGAGCGCGAAATCGTACTTCACCGGATCCTCCGGACTCACGCGGCGAAACGCCTCCGTTATCTCGAGAGCGGTCTTGAGATCCGCC
>CAZHIK010000842.1:0-880 GCA_964532635.1 uncultured Enterobacterales bacterium | reverse complement strand
CACGCCGGAACAGATGGAGGCCGAGCGCCAGCGCTTCGCCGCCCAGCAAGAAGAGCGAGAAGAGCAGCAGAGCGACGACAATCCCACCGGCGACGTCACCCTCCAGTCCGCCACCGCCGACGACCGCGAGCGCGACGAGCGCTTCGAGAACGAAGAAGACAACGAGTCCGGCACCCAGACCGCGGCCCAGCGCCGTGAAGCCCGCGAGCAAGCCGAGCAGGCCGAGCGCGACGCCCTGCTGCGCGACATCAGCGCCGCCCGCAGCCTGCCTCCCGAAGAGCGCGCCCGACGCCTCGAGCAGCTCGGCGCCGGTCAGTCACCTCGCAAGACCCCCGAACAGCTCGGCGCGATGGTGGACGAGAACCACAGCGACGTGGCCACCGCCATCTCGAGCAACAACCTCCAGCTCCAGGCTCCCATCGAGCTGAGCGAAGAGCAACTCCAGTCCACCGCCGCCAGCGCCGGCGTCTCCGTCGAGGTCCTGCAGCGCTGGTCCGAGGAACAAGTCCGCCGCGACCACCAGGCCCGCGCCGCCCGCTACCTCGGCCTGCCCGCCGACCAGGCCCAGGAAGCCGCCGACCGCCTGGCCACCCTGGGCCACGAGCGAGGCCTGTCCGGCCCCGAGATGCTCAACCACCTGGCGTTCCTGCCGCCGGGCGAACACGACAACGACGAGATGGCCGCCCTGGCCCGCCAGGTGCAGTCCCAGGCCTTCGACGACCCCGAGTTCACCCGGGGCCGCCCCGATGGCATGAGCGTCCAGGCCTGGCGCGAGCAGCAAGAGGGCGAGGCCAGGACCGCCCAGCAGGGCATCCACCAGCGCCGCCAGATCGCCGCCAGCATGAACATCCCCTTCGGCGAGGTCGACGGCTACGTCGAG
>CAZHIK010000841.1:0-4400 GCA_964532635.1 uncultured Enterobacterales bacterium | reverse complement strand
GCCCGCCCCTGGACTCGGACACTGATCCTACGCGCCTCGCTTCCTCGAGTACCTCGCCGGAACCCTGAACGGGATCAGTTCTGCAAACTTAGTACTCAGACAGGTCCGACGCTGTTCGGATCCTTGGGGCATAGGTCCTGGTAGACTTGGCGGCGGAGGAGACATGGCGCGAGCACGCGGTCCGTTCCTGCCGCTGGTCACCCTCGCGGGGGTGATGGGCAGCGCGGTGTTGTCGGCCCACTGCGGCGGCGATGATCCTCCCTACGACCAGAGCTGGCGCGTGCCCTGTGACGGCCGCAGCGACTGGGACCCCGCGGCTCCGCTGCTGATGAACTGGACCGGCTACACGGCGGTGGATCCCCACCTGAACGGCTTCGTCGAGCACCTGCACCTGGCCGACGCCACCGGCGCCGAGGTGAACCTGCTGCTCTCGGCCCGGGCGGGTGGGCTGGTGATCGCATGCCCTGCCGGCGGGCTCTCTCCCGACACCACCTACACCTGGACCATCGACCGCTTCGAGGAGTCTTGGAATCACCTCGATCCCAGGGACGGCGGACCGTACGGGACCACCAGCTTCACCACCGGGCCCACGAGCGAAGCGGCGCCCACCACGAGCCAGGCGGGCTGCGACGCCTACGCGGTGCCGACCGTACTCGGGACCGCCGCCGACCAAGACTGCGACACGTGCACCCGCGACACCGCCCTGGATGACGACTGCCGCGAGCTGTGGGACGCCGGAGCGCTGCCGTGGTGATCCCGGGCACCGCCACGCTGCTGCTGACCTGCAGCGCGAGCGCCACCACTCCAGGCGGCTGGCGCGTCCAGGCCGCTGTCCCACAGAGCAGCGCAGCGATCCGCTCGGTGGTGCTGGCGAACGATCCATATGGTGGTGTCTTCCAGGTCACCGGGGACGCCAGGGCCACCGTCGGTCCCCTGACCCTGGACGCCCAGCTTCCCTGGGTACACACCTGGGCCCACGATGGCCTCTGGGAGCCACGCAGCTTCCCCGGCCAGCTGCGGGTGGGGGCTCACGGGTGGCTGCACCACCAGCACTTCCAGCTCGGCCTCGAGGTCGCATTCCCCGTCAGCTCCGCGCCCGGCACCGGCACATCCTGGGGCAGCCTGTCCAGCGAGACGCTGCCCGCCTGGGAGATCGCCCACGCGTTCCACACCACCTGGGCCACCGAGCGCTTCTCGGTCACGGCCCGCGCGGTCACCGGCGTGCGCTGGGGGCGCTTCCAGACCGGCTGCTACGGCTCCGGAGACATCGGCTGGTGCCCGGTCTTCGACTTCGCCTACGGCCTCACCCGGCACATCGTCGGACCGCTGGGATTCGCAATGGACCTCGAGCTCGTCTCGGATCGCGTGCCCGTCACCGCCCGACCGATGCTTCGGCTCGACATCCCTGCCCGCCGGGGATGGCTGGTCCTGGATGCCGGCCTGCAGTTCCCCCCGCTGACCACCGTGGAGGACTGGGTGGCGTTTTCGCACTTCCCACTCCAGCCCATTGCCCAAGCCCGCTGGTATCCGGTACTGGACTGGCCATGGCCAGGTGTCCACTTCGACAGCGAGCCGCGACGGGATAGCCCTGGGCGTGAGGACCCGTGAGCATGACCTCGCCCGAGCAGCCCGAATCCAACCGCCTCGAGCGAGCCCTCATCGCGCTGGAGATCCTGCTGGCGATCGGGGCCTACGCCGGGGGCTGGGGGCTGATCTCGAGCCACTGGAACCCCGACGCCTTCCTGTCGGTGGACGAGCTGACAGGCACGCCGTTTTCGAGCTGGCTGATCCCCGGCATCCTGCTGGTGCTGCTCAACGGCGGGCTCCCCACCGCGGTGGCCGTCGGCGCCATGATGGGCAAGCCGTGGGCCCGCTGGGGCCACCCGCTGGTGGGGCTGGTGCTCACCAGCTGGATCGTCGTCCAGGTGTCCATGATCGGCTACGGCTCCGTCCTGCAGGCCATCTTCCTGGCCTGGGGCGTCGTGATGCTGGTGCTGGGGCTGATGCTGCTGCGAGAATGACGCTATCCTGGCCCCAGGAGGCGCCATGGGAGGCAGGGCGAAGCGGCAGTGGGTCAGCGTAGCGGTGTTGCTGGTCGCAACGCTGGGCATCGTCGGCACCGAAGAGGACGACGACGGCGACCAGGACTTCCGCTGGCCCTGTGACTGGGCCGAGGACGTCAGCCCCGGAGCTGCACTGGTGGTCCACTGGTCCAACGAGGACATGGTGGACTTCGACAAGCCCGGCTTTTCCGAGAGCGTCTGGCTGGAGGACGCCGCCGGGACCGAGATCCCCTTGCTCCGTTCGATCCGCGGCGAGGGTCTGGTGGTGCTCTGCCCGGTCGACGGGCTCGAGCCCGGGTGGGCGTACCGCTGGAACCTGACGAATGTCGGGCGCTCGGACCACCACGAGCAAGCACCCAGCCACGACACCACCGGCTGGTTCCAGTTCGTGGTGGGTCCCGGCGACGGCTCGGACAGCTCCGCGAACCAGGCCCAGTGCGATCAGCTCGCGCTCCCCGAACAGGTGGCCGTGGCCTGGACCGAGGGCTGCGACCCCTGCCGGGAGCCCGGCACCTGGTCGGGCTGCTCCGAGACCGAGGACAGCGGCGAGGCGCGCCGATGAGCGCGCTGGTCCTGCTCTGGCTCGGCACGGCCACCGCCGGCTCCCCCGACGGCTGGCGGGTGCAGGCCGCGGTTCCCGCCACCTCAGCGGCCGTGCGACCGGCGCTGGTGCTGGGGGATCCCGTGGCCCCCATCGTCCAAGCCACCGGAGACCTCAGGCTCATGCTGGGCCCCGTGGCCGTGGACGCCGAGCTGCCCTGGGTGACCACCTGGGACCGCGATGGCCGGTGGGCCTACAGCTACCCGGGCAACCTGCGCCTGGGCGTCTCGGCCTGGACCCTGGCCGAGCACCTGCAGCTGGGGGTCGAGGGCAGCGTGCCCACCTCCTGGAACAAGGAGCACGGCTACTCGTGGGCCAGCCTGGCCAAGGAGAGCCTGCCGTCGTTCGAAGCCGGGCCCGCGCTGCACACCCTGTGGCGGGCTGGAGCTTGGTCCTTCAGCGGACGCTTGTTCGCAGGCATGCGCGGAGGCGATGGTGCGCGCTGGTTCCCCTCCGGCCGGGGCGGCGAGGGACTGGGCCACGCCATCTTCGTCTTCGATCTCGCCACCGTGATCGCTGTGCAGGTGAAGGAACCCGTGAGCCTGGTCTTCGAGCTGGAGCGGCTCCAGGACCCCTACTTCCCCTTCACGGCCCGCCCTATGCTGCGCGTCGATCGACCCATCCAGCGCGGCACGCTGGGCCTGGACCTCGGCCTGCAGATCACCCAGGAGACCATGTTCGGCAACGAGCCCCCACAGCTCATCGGGCAGGTACGCTGGTACCCGTCGTCCGACTGACCTACCGCCAGGTAAACTGCCCTCAGGAGGCGCAATGGGCGGCAGGGCGAAGCGGATGGCGGTGAGCTGCGCGGCGATGGCGCTGGTCATCGTGGGGAGCGTCGCAACCCGCCCCGAGATGCCCACCGAGTGGGACTGGCGCTCGCCGTGCGAGAGCGAGGTCGCATGGGCCCCGAACGCCCCCCTCTACGTGCACTGGGCCAAAGAGGACCGGGTGTGGCGGGAAGGGGAAGCCTTCGCCAGCAGCATCTGGCTGCAGGACGAACACGGTGCGGAGATCGAGCTGCTCTGGTCCACCCGGGAGGACGGCCTGGTGGTGCTCTGCCCCCGAGGCGGCCTGCAGCCTGACAGCCGCTATCGCTGGAACGTCGAGGCTCTGGCTAGATCCGGCAACCACACCCGCATCCCGACCCACGACGACGGGGGAACCTGGGAGTTCGAGACCGGTCCTGCCGACAAACTCCCCCGCATCGAGACTACGTCCGCGTGTCACGCCCACACACTGCCCCCCGAGGTCCTCGTGGCCCAGGAGCACGAGTGCAATCCATGCTCGCCAGAGGACACGGGCTGGAGCTCTGGCTGGAACGACGGCTGCCCATCACCCCGTGACACCAGCGAGCCCGATGACACCGGGGATTCCGGAGACACAGGCACATCCAGCGACAGCGGTGACACCGGAGACGACGATCCCGCGGACAACGGAGACAGCGCCACGCCCTGGGACACCGGCGCGTCCGCCGAGGGCAGCGATACCGGCGTGGACGACACCGCGGATGGGGGCCTGGAGTGAGCCCGGTCGTCCTCTCCTTGTTGGCCGCCGCCACAGCCTCCACCCCCGGTGGCTGGCGAGTCCAGGCGGCGCTGCCCGAGACCAGCGTCGCCATCCGACCCGTGGCTGTGCTGGCGGATCCGGTGGGCAACATCTTCCAGACCACCACCGACCTCCGCGTAGCACTGGGCACGGTGAGCCTCGACGCAGAGCTCCCATACCTGGCCGCC
>CAZHIK010000840.1:0-4407 GCA_964532635.1 uncultured Enterobacterales bacterium | reverse complement strand
ACTGGTTCACCCTGATGCAGGCGGTGGCCTACGGCAGCATGACCGCGGTCCCGGCCGGCACCCGCATCGACGGCCGGGCCGGGATGCCTGTCTGGGTCACCTGGCTGCTGCGCGTCACCACCATCTTCGCCGTCTTCGCCGGCCTGGGTGGCCTGGGCGGCGCGGTCTTCGGCTCGCCGGGCCTGGCCAGCCTGGCCGTGGGCGCCATCGCCTTTTCCGTGGTGATGATCGCGGCGGTGATGGGCATCGGCTGGAACGTGGCCAACGCCGACAAGCAGCTGCCCGCCCTGGTGGCCCAGCTGGAGGACACGGCCCTGGGCGAGGTCGAGCCCGAGGTCGAGCTGGCCGTGGACACCCAGGCCGTCGAAGAGGCCGAGCGCAAGCATGCCCAGGCCCAGGCCGCGGCAGCGAAGCAGCAGCAGTAGGGCCGGAGCTCACAGCCCACAACGTGGTCGCGGACGTTGTGCCGCGGAATCGCAGGTTCCGTCGGCACGAACGGACGCGGGTCAAAGCGGCTACGCCCGCTTTGCCCGCTAGTAGAAGGCGAAGTCCTTGCCCGTGCCCAGCTCGAGCGCCTTGTTGTAGACGTGGAAGGCCACGGAGATGTCCTGGATGGCCAGGCCTACGGACTTGAACAGGGTGATCTCGTCGGCATTGGAGCGACCCGCCACCTTGCCGGTGATCACATCGCCCAGGCTGCCGCCGCAGTCATCCCAGGACCACTCGCCCGCATCCGCGGGGATCATGAAGTCGCCGGCTTCGGCCTTGCAGGCATCCACCAGGTCGCAGATCACGCGGGAGCGCTGGACCGTCAGGGTGTCGAGCTCGCGCATGTGGGGGGCGTGGGAGCCCACGCCGTTGATGTGGCAGCCGGGCTGGAACCACTCGCCCTTGACGATGGGGTCCTTGGCAGAGGTGATGAGGGTGACGATGTCGGCCTCGGCCACGGCCACGGCCGGGTCGTCGGCCAGCACGATCTCGCAGGAGATGATGTCCTTCAGGGAGTCAGCGAAGGCCTGACGCTTCTCCACCGGGTCCAAGGAGTACAGCACCAGCTGCTCGATGTCGCGGGCCTTGTCGACGGCCCAGGCGTGGGTGCGCGCCATGCCTCCGGTGCCGAACATGCAGTGGACCTTGGCGTCGGGCTTGGCCATCAGCCGGGTGGCCAGCCCAGCCACGCCGCCGGTGCGCATGGCGGTGAGGTAGCCGCCGTCCATCAGGGCCACCGGGGCGCCGGTCTTCTCGTCGAGGATCAGGATGGTGCCCAGCACGGTGGGGACGTCGTACTTGCTGGGGTTGTCCTTGTAGACGGTGACGGTCTTGGTGCCCAGCGCGCCCATGCCCTGCAGGTAGGCCGGCATGAACAGCGCCAACCCGCCGTGGGCCGGGGTGGTGATGGGGGTGCGCTGTGGCATGTTGGCCTTGCCGTTGGAGTAGTCGGCGAAGGCACCCTCGAGGATGTCCAGCACGTCGCCCATGTCGAGGACTTCGATGACGTCTTGGCGAGAGAGCAGGCGGGTCATGGGATCTCCAGGATGGGATGGGGTTCCGGTCGAAAGGCTCACCATCCCCTAACGCAAAACCGCCCCCGCGAGGCGGGGGCGAACGCTCGGTCTTGGGAGCGACGAGGAGCTACTCGACAACCCAGGTGCAGGCCTCGGCCCAGACGGTGTAGCCAGCGGTCTCGCCGTCGGCGGGGCCGCCCACGGGCATGTTCAGGCCGAAGTGTGCGAACCACTGCACGTCGGCCTCGAAGACCTCGGCACCGGCATCGACCAGGTCGGGGGTGAGCTCGAGGACAACCTCGCCATCGGCGTTGTAGTCTTCGGCGTAGGTGGTACCGGAGTGGGGGCAGTAGCCGATGCCGGCGTCCAGCTCCATGGTCCAGTCGCTGTCCCAGGTGCCGCCCACGATGAGCTTGTGCACGTCGGCGGGCATGTCCCAGTGGTGCTTGACGTGATCGTCACCGGCGGAGTTGACGACGTAGGTGCCGCCGTCGCCGTCGGTGAAGCTGACCGGCTGGCAGTCCTCGACCGGCCCGGTGTCTTCCACCTGGGTGTCCTCGGTGTCGGTGTCCTTGGGATCTTCCTCGTCTTCGCCGCAGGCGATGAGGGAGGTGGCGAGCAGGGGGAGCACGAGGAGGAAGCGGGCGTTCATGTCGGGTCTCCATGATAGGGGTACAGGCGCCCGCGGTGTACCTCGAGAGAGCCCCGCTGGCAAGCGGGATTCCACCAATGATACCCGGCGTTTCAATTCGGAATTCTCCCAATAATCCCAACTCCCTGACAGCACCATGGCCCTCGAGACCCGCATCCGCCCCCGCTGCCAGGACGAGCGCCTGGCCTTGGCCCGCCTGCTCCACCGCGCCCCCCCGGTGGTGGGCATCGCCACCCCCGACGACGGCTGGCTCTGCGCGGCCTTGCGCATCGCCGGACGCCGCCCGGTGTGGGCCAACGACGGAGACCACCGCGCCGCCGCCGAGCTGCTCCAGCGCCTCGGCCTGGGCGATCTCGAGGCCTGGGCAGATCTGCCCTTCGTGGCCGAGATCCGAGGCAGCCTCGAGCTGCGCCCCACCGGCCCCACCCTGCCCATCGCTGGCAGCGAGCCCCTGGATCCCGTCGAAGGCCCCCTGGTCACCATCCTCACCTGCACCTACAACCGAGCCCACCTGCTGCCCCAAGCCTTGGCGTCAGCCCAAGCCCAGCGCTGGCCCTGCGAGCTGCTGGTGGTTGACGACGGCTCCACCGACGACACCCCCGCCATCCTCGAGGCCAGCCCCGGGGTGCGGGTGATCCGGCAGGACAACATGGGCAAGCCCGCAGCGCTCCAGGCCGGCCTCGAGGCTGCCCGCGGCGAAGCCGTGCTGCTGCTGGACGACGACGACCTGCTGCTGCCCGGCGCGCTGCACCTGCTGGGTCGTGCCCTGCTCGACAATCCGGAGCTGGCGGTGGTCATGGCCGACAGCATCGTCTTCGATGGCGACAACGGCGAGCCTCGCGACTACCTGCCCTGTAGCCGCCTGCCCGGGGCCATGGCCCACCTGCACACCCTGCAGCAGGTGCCGGCTCTGGTCAGCGCCGCCCTGGTGCGCATGTCGGCCCAGCGAGCAGCCGGCCCCTACGAGCCCGAGATGGTCCGCGGCGAAGACATGGACATGTTCCTGCGCCTGGCCCGCCAGGGGCCCTTCGAGGGCCTTCCCCTGCCCGTGTTCCTGTACCGATCCCACGACGCCGCCCGGGGCTCGGGCGCCGGCCAGTGGCACAAGCACAGCGACCCGGCCGAGCACCGCCGCCGCACCCTGCGCTTCGTCCAGCCCGTCTTTCGGCATCGCTGGCAGGAGCTGGCCCCCGGCGCCGATCGCCGCGAGGGCTTCGCCTGGGCCGCCGGGCTCTTCGCCCGCGAGCTGCTCGACGAAGGCCGCCAGGAGCTGTCGCGATGGCCCGGTCCCGACACCCCCAGCGAGGCCTGGGTGCGGGAGCAGCTGAGCCAACCCAGCCAGCTCGCTGAGCACGAAGATGCGCTGGTGGTGGTGGACGAGGGCGATCCTGGAGCCCTCGAGGACTGCCTGCAGCGCCACGGTGCGGGCCGCGCCATCCACGTCTGCCTCGAGGTACCCCGAGAGCCGCTGGACAGCGTGCGGCTGTACTTCGAGGGCCGCTACGGCGTCCAGGAGCGCCTGCACAGCTGGGTGGAGCACCCCGGTCCACTGCACCTTCGCATCAGCTCCAGCCCGACCTGGTCCCCTCCCCCGCTGCTCCACCGAGCGCTGCTCCCCGACCTGCCCGCCCCCGACGCGGTGCTCTGCGTGGCCGCCGCCGCCGGCTGGCCCCTGCCCGTTCGGGAGCGCCTGGGCCTGCACCGCCCTCCCCACCCCATGACCCGGGGCTGCCTGCTGATCCGCCAGCTCATCCTGCAGAAGAACGCACCCCAGGCCATGGCCGTGGCCAAGCACCTGATGCAGGCCATGGCCGGCTGGCCCGGCGTCTGGCTGCTCACCGCCCAGGTCTTCGACAGCCTGGGCATGGACGACAAGGCCGCCCAGTGCCTCCGCCAGGCAGAGCTCTGACGTTCAGTCGTTCTTGGTCCGCGTGACGATGGTGAACTCGACCCGCCGGTTGCGGGCCCGGGACGCGTCGTCCTCATTGGGGACAATGGGCCGGGTCTCGCCGTAGCCCTTGGACGCGATGCGATTGCGGTCGACGCCGTAGTCGATCAGCCAGCTCATCACGGACTCGGCGCGGTCGTCACTGAGCCGGTAGTTGGACTCGTCGTTGCCCACATCGTCGGTGTGGCCTTCGATGAGGATGTCCGTGATCTCGGGATGCTCCACCAGGATCTGGCCCACGGCCTCGAGCACCGGGGTGGACTCGGGCAGCAGCGTGGCCTTGCCCAGCTCGAAGTAGATCT
>CAZHIK010000839.1:0-4408 GCA_964532635.1 uncultured Enterobacterales bacterium | reverse complement strand
CCGAGGCCGGTTCTCCGCCCTCATGCTACCTTCTGGCGTTCCGTCGCCTGCTCTGGGGCTGGTGCTGTGGCAGCTGATGCACGGTCGCCTGCCCTGGGCGGAGCTGGGGCGTTCCCAGGCCCTGCTAAGGCGGGGGCGGGAGCAGCCGCGGGCCCGCGCCGGTTCGCCCGCCCTCCGGGCACTGGCGGAGTCCTGTCTGCAGCTCGAGCCCAGCGCGCGCCCCCGGGCCGTCGACGTGATGCGTGCCCTCGAGGGCATGGGGGCACGGCTGTGCGCACCCAGCGGGCTCCAGCTCAAGCGGCGCTCCCGCGGCATCACCGTGCTCGAGCCGCGGGTGCGCAAGCAGTTGGACCGCTGGCTCGACCAGGGGGGCCGCCTGGGGATCCTGGGACCCAGTGGGAGCGGTCGCACGCGCTTGCTGGACGCGCTGTCCACCGCGCTGCGGGTCCGGGGGATGCCGTTTGCGCGGCTCACGCCCGGAGGCCACGCTTGGGACGCCATCGAGCATGCCCTGTGCTCCCCCGGCCTGCCGGGTGCTCCAGTGCCGTTGCCCAGCTGGGCCCCCCCGGCTGCCCGTCCCCAGGTTGTGGCCCTGGTGCTGACCCAGCGTGCGCCGGGCGGGTTCCACCTGCTGGTGGACGATCACGACCTGCTGGACGAGCCCAGCCGCGCCTGCCTGGCGGTGCTGGCTGCCGACGACCGGGTCCACATCTGCGTCAGCTCACGCGAGCCGCCCCACTGGTTGCAGTGGACCTGCGAGCTGGCGCCCTGGAAGCGCGAGCAGGTGCAGCTGCTTCTCCGCGGTGTGCTGGGGGAAGTGGTGGGGCAGGGCCCGCTGGCCGAGCAGCTGTGGAGCGTGGCCGGTGGTGTGCCGGGCCCCACCATCCAGCGGCTGCAGGCTCTGGTGCAGGCCCAGGCCTTGTGCTGGGACGGGCTGCGCTGGCGGGTGGACGCGCAGCGGCTGCCCCGCGCGCTGCAGGACACCACGGTGCCAGACGACCCGCTGGCGGGTCTCGGGCTCGTTGCGCGGAAGCTGGGCTCCACACTGGCCTTGGTGGGCAGCCCCTGCACCGTGGAGCACCTGTGTCACCTGGCCGGGGTCGAAGAAGAGGAGGGCCGGCTTTGCGCCCGCGAGCTGGTCCACGCCGGTCTGGCGCGGGTGGAGCACCGCGAGGTGCTGCCGCGAAACGCCGAGGCCCTGGAGGACCTGAGGCGGGCCTGTCAGGATCCGCGAGCCGTCTACCGGCGCCTGCTGGCTCAGCAGCTCGAGCTGCCCACGCCCGCGGCTGTGCGGGTGGGCTGGTTGCTGCTGGGGTCGGAGGACTCCGGCGTCATCGAGGTGCAGGGAGCCGGGGCCATCGAGGCTGTCAGCCTGCGGGATCCCGTCGACGGTGTGCGGTTGGCTCAGGGGCTGTGGCGCATCATCCCCCACGCCAACCTGGTGGCACCACGTATGCGTGCCCTGGCTCGCGCCGGACGTGAGGAGGAAGCGCTGGACTTCGGTCGGGCTTGGCTCGACGGGCACTTCGTGGATCCGGAGGCGCCCCTGATCGCCGCCACCATGGCCTGGATTCTGGCTCGCGTGCCGGACCGGACTGCCGATGCGTGGGAGTGGGTGGAGCGCTGTCGGGCCCTTCCCACCGCCGAGCCCGAGCTGCTCTTCGAGGTGGAGGCGCGGCTGCACTTCGGCGCCCGGAACATGCAGGGGGCGGTGGCGGCCGCACGTCGGGTGGCAGACCGGGCGGCCCCCGTGGACGACATCGAGCGCCTGGATCGCTGGCTGGTGATGCGGGCGCTGTGGGCGCGGGCACTGCAGCGCGGCGGCACCTCGGATCAGGCCATCGACGTGCTCGAGACCATCCCCGAGGAGCTGGGTCGGGACCGGCCGGCTCGGGCGGCCATGGACGGCCTGCTGGGCAGCATGCTGCTCGAGGCAGGGCGCTTCGCCGAGTCGGCCCACGCCATGGAGCGGGCCCTGGGTCGGGACCGCGGCCTGCCTCCGGTGTCCCGCGCGCGGCTGCTGTGCGACCTGGGTCGGGCGCAGCGCGAGCTGGGCAAGCGTGAGGGAGCGCTGCGGCGCTGGCGCGAGGCCTTGCTCGTGCTGGAGCGGTCTGGGGAGCAGCGCCTGAGCCTGATGGTGTTGGACGAGCTGGCCGGCTGTCTGCGGGAGCTGTGCCGGGTGGAGGAGGCCGAGGCCGCGGGAAGGCTGGGCTACTCCCGGGCGGTGGAGCAGGGGGACGAGCCCGCGGCGGTGCGGGCGGCCCTGGGATTGGTGGCCTTGTTTGCAGATCGGGGCGAGCTGCCCGAGGCCGAGCGTTGGCTGCAGCGGGCCACGGAGCGCGGCGCCACCCGACGCGCCGAGCGCCAGGCCTCCGAGCTGGCGCGCTGGCGGGCCGAGCTGGCCCTGCACCGAAGGGACCGGGATGCTCAGGCCCTCATCGTTCATGCCCTCGAGCAGGTGGACTCGGCTTCGGGGATCGCAGGCATCCTGCGGGCCCAGCGGGCTCTGCTGCACGCTCGGGAGGGGCGGCTCGAGCGGATGGACGCCCTGGTCAGCGAGGTCCTCGAGCCTCTGCGGCGTGCGGGGGCGGGCCTGGAGCTGGCCGAGGCTCGACTGTGGCTGGCGGAGGCCCTGCTGCTGGCTGGACGGAGCGAGGCCGCCGAGCGCGAGGCCTCCCGTGCCCTTATCTTCGCCGAGGAGGTGGGCCACCAGCGCATCCGGGAGCGAGCCGCGGCCCTGGTGGAGCGCTTGGGTGGCGTGGCACCGGTGGAGCCCGAGACCGCACAGCTGGGCCAGTTGCTCGAGCTGGCCATGGCCGTGGTGCGGGAGCGGGACAGCGACGGACTGCTCGAGCGCGTGGCCCGGTCGGCCATGGAGCTGCTGGATGCCGAGCGCGCCTTCGTGTTGCTCGGAGCGGTGGGCACCATGGAGGTGGCGGCCGCCGCCAGCCGCGACGGTCTGGACGCGGGGCGCCCCTCCACGTCGGTGGTCCACCGGGCCCTGAAGGAGGGCAAAGAGGTCATCGCCGCCGACATCTCCGAGCGGCGGGACCTGCGCGACGCCATCTCCGTACTCACCATGGACCTGGGCTCCGCCATGTGCGTGCCCCTGGTGGACGACGGGCTGACCATCGGCGCCGTGTACGTGGACAGCCGCCGCAGCAACCCCGTGGAGCCCGGCCGTGCGGTGCAGCTGCTGCGCACCCTTGCGGGCTACGCTGCGGTGGCCGTGTCCAACGTGAAGCAGCTGGCCCAGGTGGCCCAGCGGGCCGACGAGGCGGCGGAGATCGTCCATGATCTGCGCAGCCCCGCGGCGTCCATCACCATCCTGGCGGAGGAGCTGCTGGCGGAGCTGCCCAGTGGCCACGGCGGTCGAGATCGAGCCCGGCGCATCCTCGAGGCCTCCCGGCGCATCCAGGACCTGGCCTCGGCCATGCTCGAGGCCGAGAGCCTGCACCTGCAGCCCTTGGATATCAGCGCCCTGGTGCGTCGCACAGTTGCTCTCGAGGAGCCGGTAGCCCGTCAGGTTGGGGTGGCCCTCGAGCTGGACCTCGAGCCGGATCTGCTGGTACAGGGCGACGCCCTGGCGCTGTCGAGGGTGCTGTCCAATCTCGTGGGCAATGCTGTGCGCCACAGCCCCCGGGGTGGTGTGGTGGCGGTGCGCCTGGCGCCCTGCTCGGACGGTGTCTGCTGCAGGGTGCGGGATCGGGGCCCCGGCATCCCCGAGGGTCAGGAGCAGAGCATCTTCGAGCGCGGCGTGCAGGGGGAGCAGGGCGGGGGTGCCCGAGGCCTTGGGCTGGCGGTGGCGCGGCGCATCGTGGAGGAGCACGATGGGCGCATCGAGGCGCGCAGTCTCGACGAGGGCGGCGCCGAGGTGCTGTTCACGGTGCCCTTGGTGTAGTGGGGGAGGGGAGCAGCGGGAAGAAAGATGGGTCGCGGGTGAAACACATCGTGCCGCCGGTGGCTCCAGGCAGCGATCCCTGGAGGTTTCATGTTGCCCGTCTACGCGCTCTTCGCTGTCCTGGCTTCCTCTGCCCAGGCCGACTCCGTCCGCCTGCTGGACTCCACCTACACCGCACGGCTCTGCGAGTCCTGGAACGGCACCAGCCTGCCCGCGGCCCTTGGCCGCTCGGGCTCGGGTTGGATCGACAGCGCCGGGAGCGAGGGCCGGCAGGTCATCGTGATCTCCCGCCGCGACTGTGACGGCTGGACCAAGGTGCAGTTGGTGATCGATGCGGACGACGCCGGTGCCGCTGTGTGCTCCTCGGGCGGGGCCTACGACGGCGGGGAGCTGCAGTGGCAGTTCACCCCCACCACCGAGCAGTGGGCCGACTTCACGGACGGCTTCGGCGTCATGCAGATGCCGGGCATCATGAGCGGCTTCATCGGCCCCTACGGCGTGGCGGCG
>CAZHIK010000838.1:0-4416 GCA_964532635.1 uncultured Enterobacterales bacterium | reverse complement strand
GTCGGCCTGGGCGGCCTGGACCCGCTCGTCGGCGTCGGCCTGGGCGGCCTGGACCTGCTCGTCGGTGTCGGCCTGGGCGGCCTGGACCCGCTCGTCGGCGTCGGCCTGGGCGGCCTGGACCCGCTCGTCGGCGACCCGGACGGCATCCTCCTGTTCGCGCAGGGCCCGCTCGGCCCGTTCCTTCGCCTCGTCGGCCAGGCGTTGGGCGTCCTCGGCCTGTTCCAGCGCCTCCTGGGTGCGCAGCCGGGCCTGCTCCGCCTCGTCCCGGCCCAGGGCGATGCTGGCTTCGGCCTCTTCTCGGGCGGTGGTGATGTCTCGCTGGGCTTCTTCTCGGGCGGTGGCGATCTGTTGTTGGGCATCTTCACGAGCCAGCTCGACGGCTTGCTGCGCTTCTTCACGAGCCAGCTCGACGGCTTGCTGTGCTTCTTCACGAGCCAGCTCGACGGCTTGCTGCGCGTCGGCCTTGGCGGTCTGGACCTGCTCTTCCGCCTCGGCCCTGGCGGCCAGGCGGTCCTGCTCGATCCGGGCCTCCGCCTCTTCCTGGGTGGACTGGGAGAGGGCCTCGGCCTGCTCGGCGCGCTCTGTGGCCTCGGTGGCCTGCTGGTTGGCCTGCTCCATCTCCACCATGGCCAGCTCGAGCTGGGCGGCGGCGTCCTGGGAGGCCTCGACGGCTTCGGCGATCCTGCGCTCAGCCTCCTCTCGGGCCTGCGCCTGCTGTGCGCGGGCTTCGTCGAGCTGTGGTCGAAGGTCGCGGAGCTCGATGGCGAGATCGGTGGCGCGATCACGGGCTGCATCGAGCTCGTCCTTCAGCTTGTCGCGCTCTTGGCTGACAGTGGTGGTGGCTGCGGTGGCTTCGGCCACCAGGCGCTCGAGCTCGACCAGCGCGGAGGCGTCGACCTTGGAATCCGGATCGGAGTCCTGGGCTTCTTCGAGGGCCGAGAGCCTCGCCCGGGCGGCGCCGAGCTGTGCCTCCAGCTCCGTGCTCTTCTCGCGGGACCTTCGGGCCATGCCTTGGGTCGAGACCAGCTCGGTCTGGAGCGTCATCAGCTCCACCATGGCGTCCTCGGCTTCTTCGAGGGCGCTGGAGGCTTCGCGCTTGGCGGCGTCGAGCTGCTCCCGGAGATCAGCGGTCTCGTGGGCGGCCCGGGCTCGTGCTTCCTGCGCCGTGATTGCAGCGAGCTTGGCGGCCTCGAGCTGTTCTTCGAGCTCGCTGGTGTCGACGGTCGGTTCCTGTGCATCCCTGGCTTCGACAGCGACCTCGAGCTGCTGTCGGGCCTCGGAGACGGCGCGCTGCGCTTCCTCGAGCTGCTCCTGGACCTGGGCGGCGTCGAGCTTGGCGGCGTCGAGCTGCTCCTGGGTCTGGGCGGCAGCCAGCTTGACCTCATCGAGCTCGAGCTCCAGGCCCCGGGTGTATGCGCCGGGTTCTTGTTCGGCGGGCTTGGCCTCGACCTGTTCCGCCAGGCGGTCGCGTTCCTTGACGATCTGCTCCCGCTCCTGGGCGAGGAGGTCGCGCTCGGTGGCGGCCGCATCGCGCTCTGTCTGGATGCTCGCCAGGGCGGCCTGGGTCTCCCGGAGCTTGGTGCGGACACGGTCGTACTCGCGACGCGCCAGGACGAGTTCGGTGTGGGTAGCCTGGAACTTCTGGTAGAGCTCATCGTGCTCACCAGCGGCGGGGCGGCTGACCGATGACACGCTGTCGGCGGGCATGTCGTCGAACAGGGACTCCTGGTCGAGATCGTCGTCGTCTTCGAAGGGAGGGATGTCCTCGGGAGCGATGGTGGGCTCTGGCTCGGGGTCGGGCTCCGGCTCGGGTTCCGGCTCTGGTTCGGGGGGGCGTGCCAGGTGGAGCTCGAGCCAGCCGGTGAAGGCGTCGGCCTCGAGGGGGTGTTCGAGGTAGAGATCGGCGCGCAGAGGCGTGAACCAGTGCTCCACCAGCCGGGGGCCGGCCTGGTTGCTGCACAGCATCACTACGCGGACTCCGGCGAGAGCGGGGTCTCGGCGGATGCGATCGCAGGAAGGGAGGGTGTCGGGCAGCTCGGCGTCGAGAATGACCAGGACTGTTTCAGAGGTCTGGAGCTTGCTGTGCAGATCCTCGGCGCTGGTTGCCACCTCGAGCTGGATGTCGTGGGGGCCGAGCAGGTCACGTAGGACACCGGCCAGGTTGGGGTCGGAGTGGTGGAGGAACGCAGTGCGGGCGTGGGACGGGGTGCTCATCAGTCCGACTTCCTCCGCCAGAAACGCAGGCCGCTGCCGCTCGAGCGGCGCGAGGTGGAGAGGGCGTCGCTCGAGAGGATCTCGACGGCCCAGCGGTTCTGCCGGTCGGCAGCCAACAAGCGGTCCAGGCGTTCCTGGAGCGCGTCGAGATCACCGCGCTCGAACGCGATGCGGGCGTGGTACTCGAGGGATGCCAGGTGGGCGGGTTCGAAGGTCAGCGCCAGGGCGATGTAGTCCTCGGGGTCGCTCTCGCCACCGCTGGCCCCGGTGCCGCGGAGCTTCCAGACAGCCCAGCCCAGCTCTGCCAGGACGTCCGGGTTCGACGGCTCGTTGCGGCGGAGGCGTTCCAGGAGCCTGGAGGCGGCGCCGTAGGCTCCGCGGGCGGTCAGGCGACGGGCCATCTCTACGCTGTTGTTGTCGCCGTCCAGGTCTTCCTCGGGAGGCACGCTGTTGGGGGCGGAGCCCATGTCGGCGTTTTCGAGGGCCTTGCGGATCTCGTCGACTTGGGGGGCCTGGCCTTCGGCCATGCGGCGGTCGTACTCGGCCTTGCGCTCATCGTTGGTGAGGGTCTGGTACACGATCTGCAGGCCATGGAGCAGCTGCTCGAGCTTGCGGCTGGTGTCCTCGTCGAGCTCGAACTCTTCTTTCGCACCGGTCCAGCGCGCCGCCATGTGCTTGCAGCGGCGGTCGACCACGTCGGTGGGGCAGCCTGGCTTGAGGCCCAGGAACCCGTAGAAGTCCTTGGGCATGCGCTTGGTGTGATCCTTGACCACCCGGGCTGGGGTCATGGGGCGCTCGGTGCGGCGGGCGCGGGAGGTGCCCACCGAGGCGGGGCTGGGTCCGGCGCCGCGGCCCACGTAGCGTCCGATGCTGATCTGAGGCGCGCTCCCATCGGCCAGGGGACTGCGGGCGCTGGCGTACGAGGGGGGCGTGGAGGGGGTTGGCTGCGCCGAGGCGGGTTCATGCTGGTTCGCGTCGGCGGCGGGAGACGCCGGGCCGGCTTGCACCCGAATGGATGGGGGGACGCTCGCGGGCGGGGGCTCGGCGGGTGGAGACGTCGGTTCGGGATGAGCGGGCTCGGGCTGGCCGCTCTGGTTGCGCTCCCAGGCCAGCAGCGCGGCGAGGTGCTCCGGTTCGTCGGCCTGGGAAGCTACTGCGGCCAGGCGGTCGCTCAGGTTGGTGTCGGTGGGGCGGTCCTTGCGCTGGAGCAAGCCGCCTCGCTCCAACATCCAGACCAGCTTGAGCAGGTTGCCGCTGCGGTCGGGGATCTGCTTGAAGAGCTCTTCGACACTGATGGCGTCACCCACGGCTTCGCCCAGGAAGCTCAGGGGTGGCTCGAGCTCCATCTGGGGCAGGACCTCGCGTAGGCCATCGGTGGCCACAAGGGGGCCGAGGTCGCTGTCGGTGACCTCGGGGAGCACCTTGTCGACGGCCAGGTGCTGGCGGATGCCCTGCCAGAGGGCGGCGACACTGGGGATGTCGGGGCGCACGGCGGGCGCGATGGTAGCGGGATCGAGGCCCGGGCTGGCGGCAAAGCGCCAGCTGCCGGTGGAGCTGCGCAGCGGGGCGGCGATGCCCTGGCGTACGCGGCCTTGGTTGTGCTCGTGGAGTTGCTCGGCCGTGAGCGCGCCAGATGCCAGCAGGGCGGTCTCGATGCTCTCGTCGGGGCCCAGGCGTTCCTGGAACCACTGGATTCGCGCCTTGGGTACGATCTTTGCGGACGCGAGGGTACGGCCCAGTTCGTCCTGTGCGAAGCTGCTCGAGGCCGCCACCACCTGGCCTTCCAGGAAGAACAAGCGCCGCCAGCCGCGGCGGGTGCCCGTCTCGAGCACGCCGGACAGGCGCTGGCGGTAGATGGCCAGGAAGATGGTGACGTAGTTGGCGAGGTCATGGGAGCCAGCTGCAGAGGGGACCTCGGGGCGGCTCTCGGAGACGGTGGATGGAGTCAAGGCTGATTCCGGTGCTGTTTCGGCGACGAGACCTGTGCACGCCGGCTGGTGATCTCGACCAGCATAGCGCTTCCTGGGTCTTGGATGGAATGGAGGGTGTGCTCGACCCGGCCCGCGGTAGCGGACCGAGGCTCCATCCCGAGCTTCACACGCGGGATCAAGCTAACCCGCGGGCGTATCCTCGGACGGTGCGGTCCGGAACCGTTCCAGGAAAAAACCGGCAAATGCGCCTGTGATGGCACCGCCGAGGACC
>CAZHIK010000837.1:0-4420 GCA_964532635.1 uncultured Enterobacterales bacterium | reverse complement strand
CGACGAGACCTGGTGCGACTACCTCAACATGCTCGCCCAGGGCCACGAGGACTGCGACGGCCTGGCCAGCGCACGCGCTGGCGAGCTGCTCGCCCGGGGGCATCGTGCCCTGCGTCCCTGGGACGGTGGCTACGAGCGCGCCCGTCAGCTGCGCCTGAACACCATCCCTGCCGAGGTGATGCTCAAGACCCGGAGCACCGCCGACGAGCCGGGTCTGTACCACTGCATCGTGCGCTACCGCGTCGATGGCCGCTGGTACCGGGACGACCCCAGTGCTCGCCTGGGCATGAACGGCGCGGTGAGCGTCGATGTGCGCCGCCGCTGGCAGACCGCCCGCGAGACCACCTCGGGCTGGGCCCGGGCCGTCGCCCACAGCCACGAACCCACTTGGAGCACCACATGAGACTCCAGCGCGCCACCAGCATCAGTCAACTGCGGGGAGAGCCCGACGACTTCGGTCGCCTCGACCCGGAGGAGCGAGCGGAGCGCCGCTCCCGTCTCGAGCGCCGCCGTCGTCGTCGTCGGAGCCAGCGCCGCGGGCGCAGGGCCGACCGCAGCCGCCGCCGCGCTGACCGGCTGGACGAGGAGCGCCCTCGCCGCCGTCGTCGCCGACCGGAGCAGGCCCGCCCCGAGCGTCGGCCTCGACAGCGCCGCCCCGAGCCCCGCCGGCCCTGGGCCGACGAGGCCCAGCTCGAGCCCGCCCCCTCCTCCGCCTCCTGGGACCAGCCCCAGGTGCTGGACGTGGAGTGGGAGGAGGTGGACGAACCGGAGTGGATGGGGGCGGCGCGTGCAGCCCAGCTCCCCGCTCGCTGGAGCCCGCCTGCCAGGATGGGGCGGCATCTGCGCCTGCAGGCCATCCAGGGGCACCGGGCCGCGGTGATCGAGCTCAAGCCCGGCCTGTACCTGGTGGCCGACCTGCCCGAGCAGGTGGCGCGTTCGGAGTTCGGCGTGACCTCGGTGCTCGCGCCCCTGGTGGTCAAGGCCGCCAGCAAGGCCATCCAGCGCCGGCAGCAGACGCCCCAGGACCAGCGCCTGCTCTACCGGGTGCTCCACCGGGAGCAGGGCCGACGAAGCCAGGGGCAGCCCTTGCTCCGCCTGTTCCAGCGACCTGACGGCCAGATCCAGGACGAGCACGGCAACATCGTGCAGCGGATCTTCCATCGTGAGCAGGCCCAGGCCCAGCAGCCGGTCCAGGTCCAGCAGCCCGCCGAGCCGCAACTGCCCGCGCTGCAGCCCGCGCCCGGATCGGGCCACGGCAGCCACGCGCTGCTCCCGCCCCCCGAGCTGGGGTGGGCCGACGAAGTGCTGCTCCAGCCCGTGGGGGTGCACCGTGGCTGACTGGATCACCATCAAGGCCGCCTGGGGCAAGGGCTGGAAGGCCCTGAACGACCAGGCCCTGCACGCCTACAAGGCCGCCATCGAGGCCGACCCCACGCAGTTCCTCGCCAAGATCGAGGGCTTCATGGGGGCCCTGAACGACGCCAGGGCCAACCTCGACCGCTTCCGGGCGCGTCTGCCCGCGCAGCCCACCACCGAGGCCGAGCGAAAGCTGCTGGCCGTCCACCAGGCCCTGGAGCGGCGCTACCACGACCTGGCCGCGGGCTTCTACAGCGACGCCCAGCCGGCGGGCCAGCCCTCCACCGGGGTCGCACCCGTGGTCATCGTGGCCGGCATCGCCCTGGGCGTGGCCGCCTGCGCCTGGGCCATCGCAGCCTACGAATACTGCGTGAACCTGCGCGAGCAGACCGCGCTGGCCGACAAGGAGCTCGAGGCCCGGGTCCAGGCGTCCGAACAGGGCCGCACCTTGCAGCCCACCACGCTGCCCGAACCGGCCTCGGAGCAGGCCAAGAAGGACGCCAAGGGCATCGGCGCCCTGCTGGTGGGCGGCCTGGCGCTGGTCGCGGGTGCCGTGGCGATCCCGGTGTTCCTCAAACGCAAGGGCGGGAGGTGAGCGTGGCCCGCGTCCTCACCATCGGCCTGTTGGCTCTCACCCTGGTCTTGGCCTCGTCCTGGCCGTCACGGACCGAGCACGACGCCAGCGACTCCCTCGTACCGCCCCATCCCACGACCGCTCGGAGATGAGCATGGCACGCAACAGCTCCCAGCCCCCCAAGCCCAAGCGCTTCCGGCTCAACATCGTCGGCCCCATCGAGGACCAGCCGCGGGTGGTGCGCGCCTACGGCAAGGCGTGCGGAGGAGAGGCCGCCCTGGTGCTGCGCCCGACCGAAGGACGAGGCGTGCTCGTCCTGGTCACCAAGGAGGGCTCGTGGAAGTGGGACGCCTCGGTCGAGACCGACTCGCCCCTGCGACCTTCGGAGCCCATCACCGCGAAGGAGGCGGTGCGGCTGATCAGGCAGATGCAGAAGAAGCCGCCCGAGCCAGGCCCCACCACCCTGCGGGGTCGCTGGTCGGGCGTGCTGATCTGCGACCAGGGCGAGCCGCAGATCGAGCTCAAGCGCAAGCTGGCCACCTACGGCACCCTCTGGATTCGCTCGAACCGCGAGCAGGGTTGGAGCTGGACCTTCGAGCGTGGCGAGAAGTGGTACAGCGAGGTCGGCGAGACCGAGGGCCAGGGGCTGCCCACGCTGTCCTCCGCCATCGAGGCCGGGGTGCTCGGGGCCATGCGTCTGGTGCGCGAAGCCTGCTCCTTCCGCGACACACGGCGTCGGGCCGCTCACGATCCCGCCTGGGCGGACCGGCACCCCATCAAGCCTCCCAAGCCCACCCGCAACCCCACCGAACGCTTCGAGGGCAAGGCTGCGGAGCTGCGGAAGCGCCGCAAGAAGAAGGCCCCGCCCCCCTCCGCGCTGGACACCCCCGTGGAGCTGCCCGACAGCCCCGCCACCCCCGCGGCCCTTCGGCGCATGGCCAGCGAGGTCGAGGCCGAGGGCGACGCCCTGGCGTCCCTGCGGGGCGTGACCTGGCTGTGGGAGGAACCGCAGCCCGTGGCCGATATCGCAGACTTCTTCGACAAGCGCGGCCTGCCAGGCATGGGTGAAGCCATCCGGTCCTTCCGTGCTGGCCCCGACCAGCCGCAGGACTCCTTCCTGGCCGAACTGAGGCGTATGCTCACCGACGAGCTGGCCGAGGAAGGCATCCCCCACGAGGGCCAGGTCGCCAAGGACTGCCGGCTCGAGCTCGACGAGCTGCGCTCGACCCTCCACAGCACGCCCGTCCAGATGGAGCGGGCGCGGCACCTGGTGCAGTACGCCACGCGCATGGTCCAGTCGCCGCTGTGCAAGGGCCGTGAGCAGCGCGAGGCCGTGGAGTCGATCCAGCGCGCCGCCCAGGCCTACGAGCAGGCCCGCACCGCCATCATCGAGGGTCGCACCTGGGACGCCCAGCGCACCCTCCGTCGCATCGGCGAGCGGGTGGCCCTGGGAGCAGCCAAGGCCGCTCGCGCCTGCGCCCTGGGCCAGACCAGCCTCACCGCGCTGGCCGCGGAGCAGGAAGCCCCGAAGCCCAAGCCCAAGCGGAGGCGCACCCGGCGCTCGACGGGACGCAACAGCACCAAGCCCGCTGCCGCGACCTCCTCCGAAAACGGCAACAGCTCGAGCTGCGGAATCTGCGCCACCGAGCAGCCCGCCGAGCCCCCGGAGGCCGACGCCGCCAAGGACAAGGCCCTGATGGACGCCTTCAGCCAGGCCATCGCTGCGGCGCTGGGCGGGGAGGCGGCATGACTGCCGTTTCGCCTCCCTGTCACCGTTCAGTCATCCTGCGTTGCGTGATGGATGCGATGCGCCAGGTGGCCAAGACCAGAACTGATGGCATCTTCTGCAGATTCTGCCTGAACCCAGGGTCCATTGTACTGAACCCAGGCTCTCGCCTCCGTTGGCCAGTTGCCACTATCGTCGGGGGGGACGACTGGAATCGTAGCCATCTCGTAGTATCGGACGTCGAACACGTCATCGCCATCCGAACAGTGCCGGTACGCCTCGAGTCGGTACAGACGCTCGTCGGCCCCCCAGACAGAGATGGCCTTCACGATCTCGTGGACCTCGGTCAACTCATCACGACTCGACTGCATCCTGTTCAGGTATTCCTGGAAGGATTCATCCATTTCAAACCTCGACTTGGTGCGGTGCGACGCAACAGTATGCACCGTGTTTGGCATGTCAAGAGCAGCTTGTGTTGGGGGCGGCCGTGAACCTGCCACTGTCCGCCACCACCACCCATCCCCGTGCGGAAGCCCTACTCGACCGCATCACGGGCGTGGTGCGGCAGCACCGCCCGGCCGGGATCAGCGAGGCCTACCTCGACGCCTTCCTGGCCCGGCACCGCGCCGCCCTGGTGGCCGTGCTGGACCGCAACCTGGCTGCCCGGGACCGGCGCATCCTGGCCACCGAGACCGCCGACGCGCCCCCGGAGCTGTGGAGCCCGGCCAAGCGCACCGCCGCGAACCTGCGCGCGATGGAGCTGG
>CAZHIK010000836.1:2078-4421 GCA_964532635.1 uncultured Enterobacterales bacterium | reverse complement strand
GTGCGCCTCGCGGACGCCCTGGGCGGCCCTGGCGCCGACGCCCTGGCCGACGCCATCTTCGCCCGCTACCCCGCGGCCCTGATCGACGAGTTCCAGGACACCGACCCCATCCAGTTCGCCATCTTTCAGCGGGCCTTCGCGGGCGGGCGGGGCACCCTGTTCCTGATCGGCGATCCCAAGCAGGCCATCTACGCCTTCCGCGGCGGCGACATCTACGCCTACCTCCGTGCGGTGCAGGGCACCCACCGCACCACGCTGGGCACCAACTTCCGGGCCGACGACTGCCTGGTGGAGGCCCTGGGTGTGCTGTACCAACGTGCCGGTCAGGCCTTCGTGGATTCGCGCATCCCCTTCCACCCTGTCGGCGCACACCACGGTCCGCGCATCCGGGGGCCCAGCGAGGAGCCCGAGCCACTGCAGCTCCGGATGATCGAGTCAGAGGGCAAGGGCAAGCGGGGCCGCATCACCTCGAGCTGGGCCGGGAAGGGCCTGCCCCCACTCATCGCGGCCGACGTGGTGCGCTTCCTGCGCAGCGACGCGCGCCTGCTGCGGGGTGAGGACGTGCAGGGACACGAAGTCTGGACGCGCCCCCGACCGTCGGACGTGGCCGTGCTGGTGCGCCGCAACGCCGACGCCACCGCCATGCAGGACGCCCTGCTGGCGCTGGGGGTCCACAGCGTGGTGGCCACGGACAACTCCGTGTTCGGATCGACCGAGGCCGCCGAGCTGTGGATCGTGCTTCAGGCGGTGCTGCGGCCATCGTCGGATCGCCTGCTGCGCGCCGCGGCCACCTCGCGCCTGCTGGGGCTGACCGCCACCCAGCTCGCGGAGGTGGTGGCCGACGACGCCCGCTGGGCGGCCTGGGCCGAGCGCTTCCGTGGCTGGCGGGAGACCTGGGAGCATCGCGGCTTCATGGCCATGTTCCGGGCCGTGCTGCTGGAGCGCCTCGAGCCAGACCTGGCCCCCGCCCAGGAGCGGGTGCTGGGTTGGGAGCGCGGCGAGCGCGCCATGACCAACCTGCTCCACCTGGGCGAGCTGCTGCAGCGGGAGAGCCAGCAGCGCTCCCTGGGGCCCGTGGGCCTGGCCACCTGGTTCGCCCAGCGGCGGGCCGGGGTAGGCGAGGGGAGCGACGACGAGGAGCTGCGCCTCGAGAGCGACGCCGACGCGGCCACCATCATGACCGTCTACAAGGCCAAGGGCCTGCAGTGGCCCGTGGTCTGGGCGCCGTTTGGCCACGTCACCTTCCGCGTGGACGAGATCCGCCCTCTGTTCCACGGCGAGCCGCCCGCCGAGGCCGCCACCGTCAGCCTCGATCCCCACGAGTGGGGTGAGCAGTCGATGCGCGCCCGCGAAGAGCAGCTCGCCCAGGAGCGGCGGGTGCTCTACGTCACCCTGACCCGCGCCGCCCACCGGCTGATCGTCTACTGGGGTGACTGGAACGCCAAGGACGACAGCGCCCTGGCCGCGCTGCTGCACCCGCCACCGGGGATGGATGACGAGACCAACGCCACCAGGCTGTTGGCGGCCTGCGAGGCGCACGCCAAGAGCAAGCGCGAGGACGCTCGCATGGCGGAGCTCGAGCGGCTGGCAGGCCAGCACCCGGACCTCATCGGCGTGCGCTGGCTGGACGAGACGTCGGAGGAGCCCCTCGGGGCCCTACGACAGCAGGGCGAGGACCTGCAGCTGGCGACCTTCGCGGGTCACGTCCGCACCAGCTGGCACCGCACCAGCTACACCGGCCTGATCCGGGGAGCGGATCAGCGGGTGCAGGAGCTGGACCCGGTGGACCACGACGAGCAGGCTGGGCCTGGTTCTGGTGGTCAGGGCGGTGGGTCCGGGGACGAGGTGGCGGAGCCGCTGTCCGGCGACGAGCGCGCCGCTGCCTTCCAGGACTTCCCCAAGGGGCGGCACACGGGCACGCTGCTGCACAGTGTGTTCGAGCACACCGACTTCCGGGACCAGGGTGAGGCCCTCGAGCAGGTGGTGACCGAGCAGCTCCAGGCCGCCCGGCTCGATGTGGAGGCCCTCGGGCCGAGCACCGTGGCCTCAATCCGCGAGATCCTGGCGACACCCCTCGGGAGGGCGCTGGGCGACCTCACGCTCGGTCGGGTTTCCCGTACGCAGCGGGTGGACGAGCTGCCGTTCACCGTCCCCATCTCGACCAGGGGCCAGCACGCGCCCAGCCTCCTGCGCCGCGAGCTGGTGGCGTTCTTGCGGCAGCAGGGCCGCGTGGCGCTCGCCTCGCGGGTCGAGGGGCTCGCCTTCCGCCGGCTGCGCGGTCATCTGATGGGGTTCGTGGACCTGATCTTCGAACACGGCGGGCGGCACTGGATCGTGGACTGG
>CAZHIK010000836.1:0-2068 GCA_964532635.1 uncultured Enterobacterales bacterium | reverse complement strand
TCCTGGGGCCCGCTGTGGCCGACTACCACCCCGCGGCCCTGGCCGAAGCCGTGGCCCACCACAACTACGACCTGCAATACATCATCTACTGTGTCGCCCTGCATCGTCATCTGGAGCTGCGGCTGCCGGGCTACCGCTTCGCGGAGCACTTCGGCGGCGTGCGCTACCTGTTCGTGCGGGGGATGGACCCCCAGGCCGGGGCTGCGCGGGGTGTCCACATCGACGAGGTGTCGGAGGATCTGGTGGTCGGGCTGTCCGAGCTGCTCCGTGCGCCAGGGGAGGGGAGGCCGTGATGCCCAGCACCCGCGCCTTGCTCGAGGCCGGCCGCATCAGCGCGCTGGACCACCACTTCGCGGACCTGATGGTGCGTCTGTGTGGGGAAGAGGCCGAGGCCGACGACCTGGCGCTGCTGGCTCTGGCGGCCGCGCTGGTGAGTGCCCACGCGGGCGAAGGCCATGTGTCGCTGCCGCTCGAAGAGGTGGCGGGGCAGCTTGTGTTCGAGCCCGACGAGAGAGACGGGGACGGCGAGCCGGTGGAGTCGGAGCTGGTGGAGGCACGTTGGCCCGAGCTGGGCCCGTGGCGCGCGGCGTTGCGGCGTTGTCGAGTCGTGGGGGACGGTGACGAGCTCACGCCGCTGGTGTTGGATGGTCGTGGGGTGCTTTGGTTGCACCGCTTCTGGGAGCACGAGCGCGGGCTCGAGGCGCTGCTGCGGTCCCGCTATGACGCGCCCGCCGAGGCGGTGGACGGCGCATGGCTCGGCGCGGCGTTGCATCGCCTGTTCCCTCCGGAGCCGGGAGACCTACCCGACAGCATCGAGCCCGATTGGCGCAAGCTGGCGGGGCTGGTCGTTGCGAGCCGTCGCTTCGCGGTCATCTCGGGAGGTCCCGGCACCGGCAAGACCACCGCTGTGATCAAGCTGCTCGCGCTACTCATCGAGCAGGCCCAAGCCGCCGGGCGCGCGCTGCGCATCGCATTGGTAGCCCCCACGGGTAAGGCGGCGGCTCGCCTGCAGGAGACCGTAGACGCCCAGCGCGCAGGCTTGCCCGTGAGCGACGCGGTGCGCGACGCGCTGCCTCGCGAGGCGTCCACCATCCATCGGCGGCTGGGTGCCTACGGTAGCGGCTTCGTCTACGGGCCGGACAACCGGCTGCCCTACGACGTGGTGGTGGTGGACGAGAGCAGCATGGTGGACCTGGCGCTCATGTCGCGGCTGGTGTCGGCGTTGCCTGACCGGGCCCGGCTGATCCTGCTGGGCGACCGGGACCAGCTGGCCAGTGTGGCGCCTGGCGCGGTGTTGGGTGACCTGTGCCGGGAGGCGAGGGAGCGGGGGTACTCGCAGGCGCTGGCTGGGAGGTTCGAGGCGGTGACGGGGGCCAGGCTGCCGGCCGAGGAGCTGCGTGCGGGGGCGACGGGGTTGGGGGACTGCGTGGTGCAGTTGCGGAGGAACTTCCGCTTCGATCCGAACAGTGGGATCGGTGCGCTGGCGCGGCATGCGGTGGCCGGGGACTGGGAGGCGATGCTCGCGGTGCTGCGCGATCCCGCGCAGCCGAGCGTTGGGCTGGTGGAGCCGTCAGGGAAGGGGCAGATCCCGGCGCTGGTGGCGAAGGCGGCGTTGGACAACTACGCGGCGTACCTGCAGGCACCGACGCTGGAGCAGGCTTTCGCGGCGTTCAGCGAGTACCGCATTCTGTGCGCCATGCGGCGAGGCAGGGAGGGTGTGGAGCACTTGAACCGGGTGATCGAGGCCCGGCTGGCGCGCGCGGGGCTGTGCGATGGGCGCAGCGAGTGGTATCGGGGTCGGCCGGTGATGGTGACACGGAACGATCACGCGCTGCGACTCTACAACGGGGATGTGGGGCTGTGCTGGCCCAGCCCCGATGGAGTGCTGCTGGTGTGGTTTCCGGATGGGAAGGGCGGGTTCAGGACCTTCCAGCCGACCCGGCTGCCGGAGCACGAGACGGTGTACGCGATGACCGTGCACAAGAGCCAGGGGTCGGAGTTTGGGCGGGTGTTGCTGGTGCTGCCGGAGACGGGAGTGAGGGTGGTGACGCGGGAGTTGGTTTATACG
>CAZHIK010000835.1:0-4428 GCA_964532635.1 uncultured Enterobacterales bacterium | reverse complement strand
GGGGATCGCCTGGAACTTCGGGCTGGAGCTGTGGGCGCGGGGGATGGGGGTGGAGATTCTTCCTGGCTCGTTCTGCCGGTGTCCGGTACAGCATGAGCCCTTGCCAATCTGTGAATCGGAGTGATCATGCCGTTCGAGTTCAACCCGTTGGTGGCGGAGTATCGGGACACCTGGGCAACTTGGGGCAACTACCCTCGCTACCAGGGCTGGGACACGCTCTGGCGTCACCGGGAGTCCGTCGGTGGTGTTCCGGGCATGGCGACACCGGAACACCTCGAGACCTCTGCCCTCCATTTGGCCTTCTACCTTGCCGTGTGGGGCATGTTCCGAGGGTCTGGAGCACTCGGGACAATGAACCTAGAGTTCTACAAGGACCTATTGGTGCATGTGGTGGAGTCGATTCCCGAGGATTTCTGGAGCCTCGACCTTCTCGACTTCGATCCGGCAGACGATGTCGCCTTCGAACGAGCCAAGGTCTCGCTGATGGAGGCGAACTACGCCTTCACTACGTTCAATGCCGATGAGATCAGCTGGACCTCGACGCTCTTCACCAAGATGCTGCTGGGGCTGTGGGGACAGTGTCCCGCCCTTGATCGTTTCGTCTCGGACGGGATTAGCGACTTCAATGCAGCCCATGCCCATGCGATCACCCCATTTGCATACCTGCGCGCAGAAACCCTGGCATCTCTGTGCGTGACAGCGCGGACCAACGAGTGGCGCCTCGATGGTTGGATGTCCCCCGATGGCTCCATTGAGTACCCGGCGGGCAAGGTGATCGACATGGCCTTCTGGCAGCACGGTTGGAACCTTGCTCGCCGCCGCGGTTGAGGTGTGGGGCCAGTTCACCCCCACAAACTCGCCCGCTGCGCCCGCTCCCGCGCCGCTGCCAGCAGCGCCACCACACTCAGCTCGCGCTGCTTCAGCTGCGCCTCGCGCACTGTAGCCACGATGTCCCCGCCGGTGAGCGGCACCGACGCCAGCAGGCACAGCTCATCGGCCTGCAGCGGGAGCTGCTCACCCAGCGTGGCGCTCCACAGGGCCATGCGCTCTTCGAGCTCGGGCAGGCCGAGGTGGAGGTCGAGATCCACGCGGCGCTGCAGGGCGGGGTCGAGGGTCTCGATGCGGTTGGTGGTGAGCACGGCCGCGCCCTGGTAGCGCTCGAGGTGGAGCAGCAGGGTGCTGCTCTCGGCGATCTTGGCGCCGCCGACGCGGGCGGCGCTGCCGTGGCGACGGCCGACCCATGCATCGGCTTCGTCGATGACCAGCACGGCCTTGCGCTCGGCGAGGGCCTCGAAGATCTCGGCCAGCTTGCGGTCTTGCTCGCCGAACCACATGTCGCGGTTGAGGTGGGCCTCGAGCTGGTAGACGGGCAGCTCGGCGCTGCCGGCCAGGCAGCGGGCGGCCATGGACTTGCCGCTGCCCGGAGGGCCGTGGAGTAGGATCACGCAGCGCTCGCCGACCTTGACGCGGGCCGCGGCGTTGACCAAGGCCCGGTGCTGGTGATCAGACAGGACCAGGTGGTCCAGGGTCTGCTCGCTGGGGCGCCAGAGGATGGGGGCCAGGTGGGGCTCGGTCTCGCCCTGGCTGGCCTCGGAGCGGTCGGGCTCGGCGTCCGGATCGTGGTCGGGGAAGACGCAGCGCTGCAGAGGCCCGAGGCGCAAGCGGCGGTCGGTAGCGGCCAGCTCGGTGTCGTCGGGGGACTCGGCTTGGCCCTCCCAGCCGCCGGGGAAGAGGCGGCGGTAGCGGCGGCTGGGAGTGCGGCCGCGCTTTGCGGGTGCACCGCCTCCCTGGCCCGGCAGCTCGAGCGACTTGCGGAGGGGGGCGAGGTCGATGCTCGTGTGGTGGTTGCGCAGCCAGGGCAGGGCCGGCTCGCGCTCGGCCACGGCGATCCACAGGCAGGCCGGGACGGGCGGCTTGGGTAGGCCCAGCGGCGGGCGCAGGGCTTCATCGGACCATGGGCCTCTCTCCTCATCAGCCATGAAAGCGACCATGGGATCGAAGTCCTCGAGCACGCTGACCCAGGCCAGGGCGGTGAGGGGATCGGTCTGGCCGCGCCGGGCGTCGTCCAGGGACCAGCAGCGCACCGGGCGCTGGCGGGCCTGGCCGATGGCGTGGCCGACGGCGGCGGCGAGCAGGGGCTCGGTGCTGGTGAGCACGCACATGGTGGGGCGCTTGTTGACCACCGCCTTGGCGACGCGGCCGGCGGCGGCGGTGAGCGGGGGCTGCTCGAGCAGCCAGGGGCGGGGGTCGAGGGACTGCAGGCCGGGGGCCTGGACCTGGCCGTGGATCAGCCACGGGGCCAGGCCGGGGGCGAGCGTGTAGCCGGCGTCGTCGGTGGGGATGAGCAGGCCGGAGAGCAGGGGGCCCGGGCCCGCGCCGGTGAGGATGGACAGGGCGTGGCCGGTGCGCTCGCCCAGCAGGGTGCAGGCGGCCACCAACGTGAAGACGGGCTTGCGCTCGGGGTCGGCGTGGGCGGCCAGGGCGCGGCCCATGGCGTAGCGCAGCAGCCACCCCAGGGGGCCGTTGTGCCTGGTGCCGCAGGCCAGGCGCAGCAGGCGGTAGCCGCGGCCGTCGCGGACCGCGCGGGAGCGTTCCTGGCGCTCGATGTCTTCGCAGAGCGCGGCGGCTTCCTTGGGCTCGAGGCCCTCGGCCGCCAGGGCGGACAGGGCCTGCAGCCACTGGGTGGAGCGGCGGGTCATGGGTCACCTCCGAGGTGGACAATGTAGGGGGGCGACTGGTCAGTCCCTGACCAATCGTGTGGGTAGAATCTGGGTGTGTTTCAGCGAGCAGGGAGGCGCCGTTGACCCCACGAGAGTTCCAGCCCGGCAGCGCCTACAAGGACGGCAAGCTCTACCTCTTCAGCGGTCACGAGCTGCTCGTGGTCCGCGCCTGGCCCCAGCCGGCGGCCTGGCGCCTGGGGCTCGATGGGCCCTGGCGTGGAGCGCGGCCGCTGCGCCTCGAACTGGACGCCCCGGAACGCTGGGCGGCGCTACCCGAAGAGCACGGGCTGCGGGAGTACCACCTGCGGCTGCTGCGCAACCAGGCGGCGGCCTTCGAGGTCATCCCGGCCGCGCAGCGCCTCGAGGCGGCGCGCTACGCCGAGCGGGCCTGGTGCATGCACGTGCTGTTCAGCCGGGTGCCGGGCGCGCTGGACCTGGCCCGGGTCAACCCCGCGCTGGCCGTGGGGCTGGCGTTCCACGGCGCGCTGCGTCCCCGGGTCGCCCGCCCGCTGCGCTCCGCGCGCACCCTGCTGGCCCAGCCCGGGCCCCGCACCGCCCAGCGGGTCGCGGGGTGGCTGGGGTTCGATCCCTCGCGCACCGTGGTCCGCACCCTGCGCAAGCTCGAGCACGCCCAGTGCACGCCCTGGAAGATCGCGCTCCTGCAGCAGGCCCTGGGGCAGCTCGACACACACAAGCTGCTGTGTCACCTGCCGTCGTTCAACGGGCCGGTGTTCGCGCTCCTCGAGCTGCTGCTCGACCTGGCTGTGCCGGTTCAGCAGGCCAACGGCCTGGCCCTCATGCTGGCGGCGCTGGCGCCCGACGCCACACGCGAGGCCGAGGCCCAGCTGCGTGACACATGCTGCACCTGGTCGGCGGCCTTCCCGGGCAAGCCCATGCCCCGGCTGCGCAGCCTGGCCCAGCTCGAGCAGCTCCACCTCGACGCCTGCGTGCAGCTCGGCGCCCCGGTGTATCACTGGGGCGGCCAGCGCCAGCTCATGCCTCCGCCGCCGGTGGTGGCGATCGAGACGCCAGCGGTTCGCATCCAGCCCTTGAGTTCACCCACCCTGCAGCGCGAGGAAGGCCGGGTCATGGCCCACTGCGTGGGCAACACAGATCACCTGCTTCAGGCCGCACGGGGCAAGGGCTACGGATACGCGGCGTGGCTGGTGGTGGATGGGGAAGAGCAGCGCGCGACGGCGTGGGTGGTGGCGCAGGACGATGGCACGGTGAAGCTGAAGTCGTTGCGGGCTCGGCTGAACCATCACCCGGCCCGCGAGATCGAGCTGGCGGTGCGGGCCTGGGTCGGGGCGCACAACGAGGCCGTGCGCGAGGGGCGGCTGGTGCCGGTCGAGTGCGAGGTATTGGAGCCGGGGACCGGCGGCCGCGGGATCTGGGCGCGGGACTGGCGGCGCTTCGGGCCCTGCGATGGGCCGCTGGATGGGGTAGCCGATGGGGAGGGGTACGGTCTGGTCGGCATGCCGTACGACGACATGCCGTTCTGATCGGCACGCTCACTCATCCCGCACCAACCGGAGCACGGTCCGGCCTTGTGGCGCCACCTCCGGATTCTCCACCACCCGCGCCCTTGGCTGGATCTCCTTCCCATTGTGACCCACGAACACCGACCTATCCTCGAACGCCATCAGCCCCATACGCTCCAGCTCCTCCATCCGGGCCATGGCCTCCTCGGCCAGCATGGGCTGCATGT
>CAZHIK010000834.1:0-4429 GCA_964532635.1 uncultured Enterobacterales bacterium | reverse complement strand
GGGGGGAACGAGGAGCCCCCATGCGCCCACTCCTGCTGCTGCCGCTGCTCTGCGGCTGCGCCACCTCCATGACCCACATGACCGCGCCCCACGCCCTCGAGCCGGGGGACTGGCAGGTCTCGGGGGCCTGGACGGGGCACGCCAACAGCGTGGCGGCCACCAAGTCCATCCAGTCCGGTGTGGACCTGTGGGACCACTACATTGGCGAGGAGGATCCCGGGGAGCTGACCGAGGACGAGCTGCGCACCTTCCTGGACACGGGCCTGGCCTGGGCCCTGTTCCACCCTGGCAGCAGCTACGAGATCATGGGGCGGGTGGGCATCACCGACAAGCTGGCCGAGGGCCTGGACCTCGGGCTGCGCACCAACTTCTCGGAGATCAAGGGAGACCTGAAGCTGCAGCTGTGGGAGAGCGACCACGAGCGCTTCGCCGTCGCCGTCCACGGCGGCTACGGCTACCACTTCTCCGTAGCCAGCAGCTTCGTGGAGTGGCTCAGCCTTTCCAGCTTCTCCCGCCACGACATGGACCTCGGCGCCACCTGGGGCTGGCGCGAAGGCCGCGTGGTGCGTGCCTACGCCGGCCCTCGGATGATCCGCTCCTGGATCCGGGTCGAGCCCAAGTTCAACGGTCTCATCGAGGGCAACCTCCCCTCCAGCCTCGAGACCTATCAGCCCTCCGACTACCTCGGCGACGAAGCCATGACCTACTTCGGCGCCACCAACGGCCTGATGCTGGGCTACCGCTGGGTCTTCCTGGTGCTGGAGCTGGACCTGTTCTGGATGAGCTTCCACCCCACCATCCTGGACCAGGAGCGCAACCTCAGCGGCTTCGTCCTGGCCCCCAACCTGGGCCTCGCGGCGACCTGGTAGCCACTAGCGGGGCAAGTCCCACTCCCGGCGCAGCTTGCGGGCTTCCTGCCGGGAGACGGGGACCTGCTCCCCCCCCTCCAGGTGCGCTGTATAGCCCCCGCTGTGGGTGGACTCGAGGCGATCGATGCGCTCGAGGTCCACCAAGACCTGACGGTGGACCCGCCTGAAGCGCTCGGCGGGCAGGCGACGCTCGAGCTCGCTCAAGCGAAAGTCGGTGATGAAGCGCTGCCCCCGGGCCACCAGGATGCACGAGGCGCCCTCGAGCAGGGCGTGGGAGATCTCGTCGGGGCGCAGAAGCACCAGCCCTCGGCGGGTGGGCACCACCACACGCCGAGGTAGAGCGGCGGGCTCGCTGGCGTCGCCAATGCGCTCCCGCACGCGATCGAGGGCCTGGGCAAGCCGCTGGGCCTCGATGGGCTTGAGCAGGTAGTCCACCGCGCCGTGTTCGAAGGCCTGGACCGCATGCTCGGCATAGGCGGTGGTGAAGACCACCTGGGGCCCCCCTGATTCCATCAGCGCCAAGGCGTCCATGCCCGACAGCCGCGGCATGCGGATGTCCAGCAGCACCAGGTCGGGCTCGCTGCTGCGCAGCATCCCGAGCAGCTCGACGCCGTCTTCGGCCTCGCCCACCACATCCACGCCCCCCAGCTCTTCCAGCAGGCGTCTCAGGCGGCGCCGGGCGACACCCTCGTCTTCGGCGATCAGGACACGCAGCTGAGTCATGTGGGTGCCTCCTGGCTGGGCCCCCGCGTCGGTACAGCCAGCCGGGCGCGGGTGTGGGGCGCACCCTCGCGCTCGACCTGGTCCAGCTGCAGTTGCGCCGCACCGTCGTAGGCCAGCACCAGCCGTCGCTCCACGGTGTCCACACCCTCGCCTCCTGGCCGAGGCCCCGCGTAGGGTCCTGGGTTCAGCAGCTCCAGCGCGAGCGCTTCACCATCCTGGCGGACTGTGAGCTCCACCTGGCCCCGGTGCCCTGCCCCCGGGCCGTGCTTCATGGCGTTCTCGACCAGGGGCAACAGCAGCAGGGGTGGAACGGGGACCGCGCCGCAGCCTTCATCCACCTGCCAGTGCAACGAAAAGCGCTCGGGATCCCGCAGGTGGTGCAGCTCCAGCAGATCCCGGGCAAGCTCCAGCTCGTGCTCGAGGGGCCAGGCCGGCGAGCGCGCCCCCTGGAGCACCTTGCGCAGCAGGGCCGAAAGCTGCAGGATCGCGCGCTCGGCCAGCAGTCCGTCCTCGCGACAGTACTCGGCGATGGCGTTGAGCGTGTTGAACAGGAAGTGGGGATCCAGGTGGGCCCGCATGGCCAACAGCTGCACCCGCTCGGCTTCCCGTGCCAGGGCCTCAGCCCGGGCGCGCTCCCGCTCGAGGCCCAGCTCGAGATCGATGTCCCGGGCCAGCCCCCAGCCCCCCACCCCGAACAAGGCCGCCGACACGAACAAGTTGATGCCCGCGGGGAGGAAGGGCTCTCCCCGGCCCCAGGGCTCGGGCACCAGCCAGCCCAGCAGGGCCGGCAGGCCTCCGATGAGGCCATAGACGATCAACAACAGAGGCTGGATCCGGCGGTTGGCACCGCGGCTGACCAGCACGCGCCAGGAGAACGGCCCGAGCACCAGGAACAGCCCACACATCAGCAGCGCCACCCACAGGGCCTGGCCCGAGGGTGAGAAGCGCTGCTGGGCCAACACCAGCGGCACCACCACCAGGGTGATGGGGATGGCCCGGCGCGGCGCCGCCAGCGCCTTCATGGTCTGAACGAACAGCGCCACCGGCCGAACCGGAAGCTCCGCCGAGCTGGGCGAGGCTGGCGCCTCGGTCACCAGGAGGCTCCTAGCCCTCGATCTCCCCCACGGCCTCGGCCGGGTCGATGTCGGAGTACAGCACCTTCATGATGCCTGGCAGGTAGCGGTCCATGGTGACCACCGCCGTGTAGCTCAGGTTCTTGAGGAAGGTGTTGGTGAGTTCGATGCCTTCGACGTCGACGCTGACCTTGTAGCGCATCTCGCCGTCGTTCATGTCGAGCTCGAAGTTCCCGATCACCATGCCGTAGTTGGCGCGGGTGAAGAACTCTGACAGCGCGTCGCGCTTTTCGGGTCCCGCGTTGATCGGGGCGCGGCTGTAGAACATCATCTGCTGTTCGGCGGGGCGGGCCTGGAACCAGCAGTCGTAGTTGCCATTGCGGCCCGCGTAGCGGCTGCGGACCATGGGGAGCTCTTCGATGCGCTCGTAGGGCCACTCGTCAGCTTCGAAGAACGCGACGCAAGCTTCGATGATCTGGCTCATCCGGACACTCCATGACCAGGTTCTGGGTGGGAAGCATATCCTACTTGCCCCCACCGTGGGGACGCTCCGTGGTGAAGCCTCCGTATCCGTGCTAGGACCGAAGCCTCGCGGTGCTCCGCGCCGCCGTCCAACCCCCTCCCATCCCCGAGGAAAGAACATGGCCAATCCCCGCGCCGTCTTCCAGACCAGCCTGGGCAGCTTCACCATCGAGCTGTTCGAGGACAAGGCCCCCAACACCGTCGCCAACTTCGTCGGCCTGGCCACCGGTGAAAAGTCCTGGACCGATCCCCAGACCCGCCAGCAGGTCAACCGCCCCTTCTACGATGGCCTGGTCTTCCACCGCGTCATCGACAACTTCATGATCCAGGGCGGCTGCCCCCTCGGCCGCGGCACCGGCGGCCCCGGCTACCAGTTCCCCGACGAGTTCCACCCGGCCCTCGAGCACGACGGCGCCGGCGTGCTGTCCATGGCCAACGCCGGCCCGGGCACCAACGGCAGCCAGTTCTTCGTCACACTGGTCCCCACCCCCTGGCTCGACCGCCGCCACTCGGTGTTCGGCAAGGTCATCGCCGGCATGGACGTCATCGAGACCATCGGTGTCACCCGCACGGGCCCTGGCGACCGCCCGGTCACCCCGATCGTGATGGAGAAGGTCACGATCGAGCGCTAGCGGCTCGTCAAGACCCGTGTGGGGGCGGGATCTCCCCCCGCCCTCCAGCGTCCCGATCCCTCAGAGCCACTCCAGCACCCGCTCGCAGAACGCCTCGGGTCGTTCCTCGTGCAGGTTGTGGCCGGCGTCGTCCAGCTTCACCAGGGTGGCCTCGCCGCCGTACTCCGCGCGCAAGCGCTCCCCCATCTCCACAGGGCGCACGGCGTCGGCCAGGCCCCAGAACACCAGGCAGGGCTGATCGAGGCTCGTCACCAGCTCGCAGTCGGGGATCTCGGTGAGCGCCGCTACCCCGGTGCGCTGAGCCGAACGCCAGCCACCGGGGGCATCCAGGTGGGCCAGCAGGGTCACCGCGCGGGCGCGGGGATCCTCACCCGGAGGGACGCTCGAGGCGCGCTGCAGCAGATAGCCCACGCCGGCGCGACCCGGAGGGCTCGAGAACAGACGCCGGAACAGGCTGGGCCAGCGCGCGGCCATGCGCAGCCCCGGCGGGGCGGGCTGGGGGTAGACGAAGGGTGAGACCAGCACGAGGCCTTGCACCCGCTCCGGCTCCTGTGCCGCCAGGAACAGCGCGACCGCGCCCCCCAGAGAGTGACCCACCACAACGGCGCGC
>CAZHIK010000833.1:0-4430 GCA_964532635.1 uncultured Enterobacterales bacterium | reverse complement strand
CTGGAGCACGGGAGCGAGCCGGCCGAGAGCTGCGAGGCCATGTGGGCGGCGTACGTGGAGACGATGGAGCAGCGCGCCACGGCGGAGGCCACGGCCGAAGAGGACAAGATCTCGGCGGTCATCACCATGTGGCAGGAGCGGGTGGACTGGTGGGAGAAGAAGTTCGATCCTCCCAAGAAGTGGAAGGGGGGTGACGGGGCCAGCGGTGCGGATCCCGAGGAGCCGGTGATGGCTGCGGAGATGGCTGCTCCCGAGGCCCCTCGGCGTGCGGCGATGGAGCGGGAGGCGGAGTCCAGCGGCCTGCTCGACCGCTTTGTCGGCATCCGTGCGGAGTCTGCCAGCGTGGCTCTCGACGTGCCCGTCGACGAGGACTCTGCCGAGAAGTCCAAGGACAAGGCGGGGGACGCCAGCGTCGCAGCCTCCATCACCATCACGCCCTGGTCGCCGGACACGCCCTACCTGAAGGAGATGGCCTCGGTGGCCCCCGAGCACGCCTACGGGGTCTACCTGGCCCAGCGGGACGAGCACTTCGCCAGCCCTGCCTTCTACCTGGACTGCGCCAGCTTCCTGATCGACGCCGGCCGCGCGGAGGAGGGATTGCGGGTGCTCACCTCCATCCTGGATCTCGAGCTCCAGGAGCCCTCCCTGGTCCGGGTGGTGGCCCACAAGGCCCGCCACATGGGTGAGCTGGAGCTGTCCAGCCAGCTGTTCGAGGATGTGCTCGGTATGCGGCCCGAGGAGCCGCAGAGCTACCGCGACCTGGCCCTGGTGCTCGCGGATCGCGGACAGCTGCAGCGGGCCGTGGAGCTGCTGGACCGGGTGGTCCGGGGGCAGTGGGACGACCGCTTCCCCGAGATCGAGACCATCGCGTTGATGGAAGCCAATCGCCTGCTGGCGCTGGCCGAGCGCGAAGGGGTGGCCATCGACAACCCGCTGGACCGGCGCCTGGTGAATCTGCTGGACAGCGACATGCGCATCATCCTCACCTGGGACACCGACATGACGGACATGGACCTGTGGGTCTACGAGCCGTCGGGGGAGAAGTGCCTGTACAGCCACCCGCGCACCGCCAGCGGCGGGTTCATGTCCCGGGACTTCACCGGTGGCTACGGCCCCGAGGAGTACTTCCTGCGCCGGGCGCCCGAGGGTGAGTTCCGCATCGAGGTCAACTACTACGGCTCCGGCCAGGTGACCCTGACCGGTGGCACCACCATCCAGATCGACGTGTTCTCCAACTACGGCCGGGCTGACGAGGTGCGGCAGTCCATCACCAAGCGCCTGACCACCACGCAGGAGGTCATCGACATTGGCGCGGTGAGCTTCGAGGGTGGCAAGGCGTCCGGTGGCGCTGGCGGGGGGCCGGGTGCGGAGCCCATGACCTCCATGGGCTGCGGGGGCTGAGCTTGGCTGGGCTCATCCTCGTCGCACTGCTCGCTGGCTGCGGGCCGGGGACCGACAGCGCCGGGCCGTCGCCCCTCGACTGGAGCTTCGCCTTCGAGGTGGAGGTCAGCGAGTACCGCAGCCCGGGCGGGGGCGACGCCATGGCCTGGGCCACGGTCACCAACCGCGAGAGCGAAGCGCCACCCTGGGAGCTGGAGGAGGGGGCCGGCGAGTGCGGCTTCTACGGCGTGCGCCCTCTGCAGAACTGCGACCCTGCCTGCGAGACGGGCACAGTCTGTACCTGGGACGGTGAGTGCGTAGAACCCACGGTGCCCATCGACGCCGGCACCATCACCGTCGCCGGGCTCGAGGTGGGGCTCGAGCTCACGTCGAGCGGAGACTACGTCTACTACGGCTACGACTTCGAACCCGAGCCCGAAGACGGCGAGATCTTCGGTGAGGGCGACCCCATCACGGTACAGGCCGCGGGCGCGGATCTGGGGGCCTTCGAGCTCGAGACCCTGGGGGTGGCGCCCCTGGACAGCGACATGCCCTGCCCCCTGGATGCCGAGGACAGCGACGACCTCACCCTGCGCTGGACCCCGGGCCAGGCCGGCGACACCCTGCGCCTCGAGCTGGCCAGCACCAACCACGGCAGCATGTTCCCGGCGATCGTCTGCGAGGCCGAGGACGATGGCGAGCTGATCCTCGAAGGGGGCCTGCTCGAGCGCTGGTGGGACAGCGCCCTGCCGGGGCGCAGCCGGGGGGCCACCTGCCGCCGCGTGGGCGGGGGGGAGGTGGACGGGGTGGCGGTGCGGGCGACCGCGAGGGGGGTGGAGGGGTGTAGCTGGTAGGGGGCCGAGTGCGGTTGAGCCTCGATGGTGCCCTGCTTGACATCCAGGCGCATGTAGGGGCGGGGTTCGACCATCCGCTACGGCGCCCGAAGGGCCGAGTCGGCGGGCGGGGATCAACCCCGCCCCTACATCGGCTCGATGGAGTCAGGGACGTCCGCCTCCACCGCCACCAACGCCCGCACGGCCCCCTCGGTCACGTTCTGCAGCAGATCGACGCTGGCGGCGTTCTCAGCGTCCACGCCGTGCTGGAGCTGGATGGTCTCGGAGCTCTGGGCCAGGAAGGTGCCGGCGCAGGTGATGGCGTCCTCAACGTGGTCGTAGACGAAGGCGTGGCCGGCGGCGGCGCCGCCCTCGAAGCGGCCTTGCTGCTCGTCGAAGTCCCCGGCGTCCTGTTGGGCGACCACCAGGATGGTCAGGTCCCACGACCAGGCTTCGGCCGAGGCCAGCTCCTTCGCCCGCGGCACGCGTTCCTGCATGGGGGGCAGGCCCGCGGCCTCGCGCTCGGGATCGGTGATGGCCTCCAGTTCGGCCATCACCACCCGAGTGCGGGGGGCGCTGGCGCCCTCGAGGTCCTCGAGGTCCATGACCACCCAGGGGTCCTTCTTGCGGTAGCTCTTCATGCCCTGGCCGTGTTGGGCCAGGAAGGCGTTGACATCGTCGAGCACCTGGCCGCCGGCGATCATCACGGGATCGCCGACGTCTACGGGGCAGGGGGCGGGTGTGTCGCCGGTGGCGATGGGGTCGGCCATGGCCTCGACCAGTGCCTGGCGCCAGCGGGCGTCGCGCTCGGCGGCGAGCTTCTTGCCTTGAGCCAAGAGCTTCTCGAGCTCGGCGCTCTGCTCGGTCGAGATGGGCGGAGCTTCGGGCTCGGGGGGCGGCGCGGGATCGCAGGCGAGGAGGA
Source organism: uncultured Enterobacterales bacterium (assembly GCA_964532635.1). Classification (GTDB taxonomy): domain Bacteria; phylum Myxococcota_A; class UBA796; order UBA796; family JAFGLY01; genus CALDOK01. The sequence continues at coordinate 1,295 of CAZHIK010000833.1, read as the reverse complement.
AGAGGGTGAGGAGGGATGGGCGCATGTGGGCTCCGGGGGATGCACTCGATCGCATACCGCGCTTTCCGACTATGAGCCCACCTCTGTCCAGGTGGCGGGTCGCAGCACAGCCGTGCGACCCTCCATCCGCACCACGCGGGCCAGGATGCGGCCCTCGGAGGGGGGGCTGCCCTCGTCGAAGCGCAGGTCGCGGGTGACTCGGGAGCCGACCCGTAGGCGGCCGGGCTGCCGAGGGTGGCGGTTCACCCAGACCAGCAGAAAGGCGCCGGGACGCACGGCGCGCTTGCGCTCCATGGCAAGGCCCATGGGGGTACCGATGGTGATGCGCTCGGACAGCCGCGGTGGATCGCCGTTGGCGGGGGTGGTCGTCCACCGCAGCACCAGGGCTTCGTCGCTGGGCGAGCCTTGCACACCGATGACCCGCTCACGGGCCTGGCGTACCCAGAACTCCAGAGAGCGAGCCATCATCGGCACCGGCCAGCCTGCGTTCGCGTCGGCTGGCGGTGGTGCCAGGGCCTCGCTGGTCAGAGGATGGGTACCGTACATGTCGAAGACTCCGACGCCGGAACCCATGCCCGCCCGCTGCATGTGGGTGACATCGACGGCTCCGGCGAGGCGGGCGTCGGAGGGCGGGCTCACGTCCACCGTGTCGAGGATTGTGGTGCCGTAGACGCCGTCGCTGGCGAAGATCACGTGCCAGGAGCGGCCCAGGCCGACACGCTGCAGGGCTTCTCGGCTGCGCTCCCAGACCTCCCCCCAGTTCCGGCCCGGGTGGTCCGAGACGGCGCAGGTCTGGCCTTCGATGTCGAAGTAGGCGTTCAGGGCCTCCAGCGCCGCAGCGTCCAGGGCGGGCGGCCGGCTGGGGTCGAGCAGTACGACGCCACCATCGAGGTCGCTCACGAAGAACATGTCCCGCTTCCACTCATCGGAGGCCAAGATATCACCTTGCCAGGCCCGGATCACAGACCAGGTTGCAGCCTTCGCCGAGGGGGGCGTGGACGCTGCAGGTGTAGGTGCCGCTGCTGCACTCGCGGCCGTCGCCGATCTCGTTGCCGCAGACCTCACCCTCGACCTCGCATGGCTCGCCGCAGGTGGCGGCGTAGTCGTCGGGGCAGGCGTCCGGGCAGGGGGGCAGCTCGACGCCCTCGCAGGGATGGGCGGTGTCGGGCTTGCTGTCGAAGCAGGCCGTCAGGAGGACGAGGACGAGGAGGTGCATGGTGCGGCCGAGCCTTCGCGGGGGTCTCCGATATCTGTACCTGTACTCGTTCGAGCGCTCAACTGGAGGTTTCGGCGGC
>CAZHIK010000832.1:0-4432 GCA_964532635.1 uncultured Enterobacterales bacterium | reverse complement strand
GCCCCCCTCGGCCCCGAACCTCCCCATGCTACGCTCTCCCACCCACGCAGGAGGCCGACCATGTCCAAGTCCGTCCACACCACCCTGATCCTGACCCTGCTCGCCGGCGTCGCCATCGGCTGGGCCTGCAACCAGAGCGCCCGCGTGGGCGACAGCTGGGCCGCCGACGACTGCGGCAGCTGGCGGGTCTCGACCCTCGAGATCGATCGGGACGAAGGCGGCATCCAGCACAGCACCAACTCCATGCCGGTCGGCATCGCCATGAAGAGCGACGACAGCATGGTGGTGCTGCTGCGGGAGTGCGCGGAGTAGGAGCCCTGGCTCCTCCCGAGCTTCTCAGCGCGCCTACCACCGGCTACCATCGGCCCATGCGCACCCTGATCCCCCTGCTCCTCCTGCTGCCCACTTCCGCCTGTCGCAAGGACGACACGGGCGGGCCCACCGATCCCGAGGACACCGCATTTTCCATCGGCGATGTCCGCGTGGGCGAGTCCTGCCCCCGCATGGAGCTGGTGAAGGCCATCAACCTGGCGCTCAACGACGGCACCATCAGCCTGGGAAACACCATCGAAAACGCGCCCCAGCCCTACACCGGGGTGCCCACCCTCGACAACGAGCACTGCACCTACCACCAGTACAGCCCCGCCAACTGCGGCACCTGCACCGACCCACTGGTCTGCAACGGCGAAGGCAACTGTGTGCCCTGGCCCTCGCCCTTCACCGACCTGGTCGTCACCGCCACCGCCGGTGATGTCAGCCACGAAGCCCGCGGAGATCCCCACTACGGCTGGCTCTACCACCAGTGGCCCGACGAAGACGAAGACTGGTCCCTCGAGGTGAGCTTCGGGCAGAACCGCTTCACGGCGCCGGCCATGCCCATCGCCAGCGGCCTCGAGGGCGTGGCGGTCACCGTGGAGTCTTCCGACGAGGACGCCCCCGGAGCCCTGGACGCCATCTGGATCCCCCTGGACGACGGCTCCATCGTGCGCTCTGAGATCCCCATCAACCACCACGCCCAGTCTGGCACCTTCACCCTCTGCGAGGCTGGGGCCGAGGCGGGTGGCTTCCACGCCGAGGCCGAGATGATCGATCCCCTGGCGGTGATCACGGGCCTCGAGTTCCAGGGCCTCGAGCACCTGCACGTGGCCGCGGCCGACACCTCGGTGGGCTGCGTGGAGCTGCGCTACGGAGCCCACCTGCGCCCGGACGTGACCACGCCCTGAACCTCAGCCCAGCACGGGCAGCCCGCGCCGGGCGTAGCCGGCCCGGACCAGGGCCTGCAGGGCCTGCTCGGTCCGAGCGTACAGTCGGTCGACGGCGTCCTCCCCGCCCGAGGGATGGATCGGCGCCCCGATCTCGACGGCGATCTTTGTGGGCAGCGGCACATAGGGCAGGTAGGCCATCGGGCCGACGGCCAGACCCCAGGGCAAGCACAGCACCAGGGGGAAGGAGTGCCAGCGCAGCAGCTTGGGGATCCGCAGGGCCCGCGCCGCGCGCAGCCCCTGGCGCAGCACCACGAAGCCTTCGTGGCCCCCGACGTTGGCCACGGGAACTACGGGTACACCAGCCCGAACAGCCAGCTTCGCGAACCCCTTGTGCCCCGCCAGCCGCACCTCCCGTCGGGCGCGGAACGGTCTCAAGGCGTCGTAGTCGGTGCCGGGGAACACCAGCACCTTGCGGCCCGCCTCCAGGGCCGCAATGGCCGTGGCCCGCGAGGCGCGGAGTACGCCGAGCTTGTTCAGATGACCCTCGAGCCCCATGCGGTCGAAGAAGAAGTCGTGGGCCAGCACGTGGAGGGGATCGTCGGAACCGCGCCGCTTGTACCAGCTGTGCAGGATCAGCAGGTCTACGGGCGCCCCACCCCCGCTGTGGTTGCCCACCAGCAGGGCAGGGCCCTCTGGCAAGCGATCGAGCCCCTCGAGGCGGTAGCGGTGGTAGCGGACGGCCGGCTCCAGCAGCGTCACCATGGCCCGGATCGCGGCGGGCTCGGGGGCGGGTGGCGGCGTGCTCACCCGACGATCCTACACCATCAACCCTTCTTCTTGTGATGCGCGCGGCGCTTCATGGGGCCGGACTTGCCCTTGCGGTGCCCAGGCCTGAACTTGCGGGGCTGGTAGGGGCGCCCGTCGCCGGGGCCCGGCGGGGTCTTGCCCGGGACGCTCTGGGGCCGGGCCGCGAAGATGCGCACCTCGCGGCCGCGCAGGCGCAGGCTACCCTTGCGGTCCAGCAGCACCCGCATGGTGGCCTCGGACATGCCCACGAAGCTCTTGCGGGGGGTGATGCTGATGCGGCCGATGTCGCGGCCGCTCAAGCCCGCTTCGTTGGTCAGGGCACCCACCACCTCGGCGGGAGTCAGGCCCTGCTTGTGGCCGATGGGGATGAACAGCTCCACCTCGTTGGTGCGCTCGTAGTCCCCCTGCCGCTTGTGCTGGCAGCGGGCCCAGTCCGGGGCACCCTCTTCGGGCAGATCACCCAGCAGCACGCCCTCACGACGAGCCAGCAGGGTCAGGGCGGCCTCGGCAAGCTGGCGCTCGCTCCACTCGTGGTGCTCCATCAGCTCGTCGATGGCCTCGGCGGCGCCCGCGTCGGCCTCGGCCATGGTGTCGCGCAGTTCCTCCACCAGGCGCTGTCGCCCGGCGCGGGCGATGTCGGCGTCGGTGGGGGCCTCCATGGGGTGGATGAAGCTGCCGGTGGCGTCCTGGATCTTCTTGATCCGGAAGCGCTCCCGCGGGGTGATGAAGCTGATGGCGGTGCCCCGGCGGGAAGCGCGGCTGGTGCGACCGATGCGGTGCACGTAGCTCTCCACCTCGGGGGGCAGGTCGTAGTTGACGATGTGGGTGATGTGGTCGACGTCGATGCCGCGGCTGGCCACGTCGGTGGCGATGACGATGCTCAGGCGCCGGGCCCGCAGCCGGCCCAGCACCCGCTCCCGCGCTGGCTGGTTCAGGTCGCCGTGCAGGGCGTCCACCGCCAGGCCGCGCTTGGCCAGGGCGTCGGCGGTCTCGGCGCAGCTGGCCCGGGTGCGGCAGAACACCAGGGTGGTGCCGGCGCCGGTGGCCATCAGCACCCGCACCAGGGCGTCGAACTTGTGGCGCTCCGGGACCTTGATCCAGTGCTGGTCGATGTGCTCCACGCTCAAGGCCCGGTCCTCGACCTGGATCTCCACCGGGTCGCTCAGCTGCATGGCCACCCGGCGGATGGGCTCGGGCATGGTGGCCGAGAACAGGGCCACCTGGCGCTCCTCGGGGGTGGCGTCGAAGAGCTTCTCCACGTCCTCGATGAACCCCATGCGCAGCATCTCGTCGGCCTCGTCCAGCACGAAGGTGCGCAGCTCGGACAGATCGAGGTTGCCCCGATCGAGGTGGTCGATGAGCCGGCCGGGGGTGCCCACCACCACCGAGGCGCCGCCCCGCAGGGCCTTGATCTGGGGCGGGTAGGGGGCCCCGCCGTAGACGGTGGCGAAGCGGACCCGCAGCTTGGTGGCGAAGCTCTGCAGGGCCTTGGAGACCTGCAGGGCCAGCTCCCGGGTGGGGCAGACCACCAGGGCCTGGACCCCACGGATCTCAGGATCGATGTTCTGCAGCAGGGGCAGCCCGAAGGCCGCGGTCTTGCCCGATCCGGTGCGAGCCTGGCCGATGACGTCCTTTCCATCCAGCAGGTGCTCGATCACGGCGGCCTGGATGGGCGTGGGCTTCAGGAACTCGAGATCGTCCAGCGCCAGCAGCAGGCGCTGGTCCAGCCCCAGCGTGTTGAAGGAGGTGTGCTCGCTGGGGGTGTCCATGGGGGGCCCGGGTCCGAGGGTGGGCCGCTCATAGGGCGGTGGGGACCCCGGGGCCAGGAATGATCGCCCAGCTAGGGAGCCGGCGTCTCCACCTGGGCGTCGCGCTTGCGGGCACCGAAGCTGAGGTCCGGCGCGGTCATGTCCAGCAGCTGATCCTGATGGATCGAGTCGCCCCGGCGCATGAAGCGCTGGGAGCGGCCCTGATCGAGCAGCAGCAGGATGCCGCGGTCGGCGAGCTGATCCGCCAGCTGCTCGGGTCGCGCCCCCACGGTGGCCTCCACCAGGATCGCGTCGAAGGGGCCGGCGTCGGGCCAGCCTCCCACGGGGTCGGCCAGCTGGCTCGCCACACTCAGGCTCAACCCTGCCAGGATCCCCTGCAGCCTCCCCAGTCGCCCGGTGCTGTCGTCTACCCGGTGCACCTCGGCGCCAAGCTCCGCCAGCACCGCGGCCCGATAGCCCGCCTCGCGCCCCAGCTCGAGCACCCGGCTGCCGGGCGCTATCCGAGCAGCCTTGGCCGCCCAGACCACATCGGCCTCGGTGGCCACCCAAGCACTGTGGGGGGCGCTCAGGGGCCGGCCCTGCGTGAGCCCCCGACTCGACCAGCCCTCGCCGCCCCCTGGGGACATCTGCGTGCCGAGGGGCTCGGCATCG
>CAZHIK010000831.1:0-4435 GCA_964532635.1 uncultured Enterobacterales bacterium | reverse complement strand
GAACCAGAGCCCGACCCCACCCTGGTCCCCTTCACCGTCAAGGGCATCGACAGCCAGCTCTGCCTCTCCGCGGCCGGTACCACCCACTGCAACGGCCAGGCCCCTCCCGGCAGCTATGACATCCTGCTGATGGACGGCGAAGGCGGTAGCTTCACCGCCGGTCGCGTCGAGATCCACGCCGGGCGCCCCGCCACCATCACCTGCGACGCGGTGTTCCAGACCTGCTTCTAGGCCGTCACCGGCGGTAGCCGGGCAAGCAGTACCCCCGGCGAAAGCGCGCTGTCGTATCATCGTCCGCGAATATCCAAGGTGCGCCCGACCGCATCGTGGAGGACGCATGGACCGCCGCATCGTGCCCTTGGCCTCCCTCCTCTTCGCCTTGGCTGCGGGCTGCGGTGAGAAGGAGCCCACCGACAGCGAGCCCCCCGCCCAGGACGTGGATCAGGACGGCTGGTCGGTAGACGATGGCGACTGCGACGACCTGAACGACACGATCAACCCCGGCGCCGCCGAGACCTGCGACGGCGTGGACAACGACTGCGATGGCGACGTCGACGAAGACGCGAGCGACGCGACCACCTGGTACCTGGACGCCGACGGTGATGGCTACGGCGACGCCCTCGCCGGCGCCCTGGCCTGCGAGCGGCCCAGCGACCACGTGCTCACGGATGATGACTGCGACGACTCCAACGCCGCGGTGAACCCTGACGCCACCGAGACCTGCAACGGCATCGACGATGACTGCGACGATCTGGTGGACGACGACGACACCGGGACCACGGGCACCTCCACCTGGTACGTCGACGCCGACGCTGACGGCTACGGCGATGCCGACAGCACCACCGAGGCCTGCGAGCAGCCCAGCGGCTACATCGCCGACGCCACGGACTGCAACGACAGCGACGCAGTAATCAACGCCGCAGCCACCGAGGACTGTGACGACATCGACAACGACTGCGACGGCCTGGTGGACGACGACGATCCAGACGTCACGGGTACCACCACCTGGTACCTCGACGCCGACGGGGACGGCTACGGCGGCACCATCGCCACCACCGACGCCTGCGAGCAGCCTAGCGGCTGGGTCGCGACCGCCACCGACTGCGACGACCTCGACGCCAGCGCCCACCCGGGAGGCACCGAGCTGTGCGATGGAGCCGACAACGACTGCGACGGTACCACCGATGAAGCCGACGCCACCGACGCCTCCACCTGGTACGCCGATAGCGACGGCGACGGCTACGGGAACGCCGCCAGCAGCACTGCTGCTTGCACAGCACCCAGCGGCCACGTCGACGACGACACCGACTGTAACGACCGCCAAGGGGCGATCAACCCTGGTACCAGCGAGATCTGCAACGCCGTGGACGACGACTGCGACGGCTTGACTGACGACAACGACTCCGACGTCACAGGCACTACCACCTGGTACCTGGACGCCGATGGAGACGGCTATGGCCGCTCTACTGCGACCACGGAGGCCTGCACCGCTCCATCTCTCCATGTGGCGAGTGCCGGTGACTGCGACGATCTGGACGCCACCGCCTACTCTGGAGCCACAGAGTCCTGTGACGGCGTGGACAACGACTGTGACGGCTCGGTGGACGAGGGCTCGGCCTGCGGCACAGAAGACTGCAGCGACGGCGCCGACAATGACAGTGATGGCCTCGCAGACTGCGATGACGACGACTGCAGCGAGGACCCGGCCTGCGCCGAGATGGACTGCAGCGACGGCGGCGACAGCGATGGTGACGGCCTGGTGGACTGCGACGACGATGACTGCGAGGACAGCCCCGACTGCATCGAGGACTGCAGCAACGGCAGCGACGACGACGGCGACGGTCTGGTGGACTGCGAGGACGGAGACTGTGCCGAGGAACCCACCTGCTATGAGGCAGACTGCACCGACGGACTGGATGACGACGGCGACGGCCTGGTGGACTGCCAGGACGAAGACTGTTGGGGAGCGGAATGCCACCCGGGCGGAGCCCGGAGTCGCGTGACCGGAGGGATCGAGGTGGGATTCTTGCGCAACGTGGAGCAGTGGCAGGGTGTGTCCGGGGGCGCTTGCCGGTCGGGTGGAGGCCTCAGTTCGACAAAGTTCCTCGAGGGCTACCGCGTCGCTGGCACGGTCCAGGTACTCCCCTCGGGCGTCAGCTCCTGGGAAGCGACCACGGCGCGGACCACCTGCACGTGGCAGGTCCGGTTTGCGGAAGCGTCATGGACCCGTGACACGCGCTGGAACTTTGCCTCCTGGTGGGCCAGCTCCGCCCCTGGCGATCTCGAGCGCAGCGACATCACCGTCGGATCGGGCTGCAGGTTGGGCGTTGATGACTGGTTCCTCCCCGAGCAGCTGTGGGTCAAGAACGGCAAGGCCTACGCCAGCTACATGAGAGCCGGGCCCTACAGCACCATCTACCTGGGCGCCCTCTGGTACGACCCGGTCTGGTTGTCCTCCAGTTGGACCCGCAGCTCCACGGCCAGGGTGTACCGCAGCGGCTGCAACTGGCACACCTACTACAGCTATTCGCGCAGCTATTTCTACTTCGGGGTCAACAGCGCCGACACCTACCACGCCACCCCCTGACCCCCTACTCCCGCTCCGCCAAGATCCCCACCAGCCCGTCACCCCTCCGGGCGATCTCCAGGAACGCCTGGACCACGCGGGGATCGAACTGGCTGCCCGAGCAACGCTGGACCTCCGCTAGGGCCTTCTCGATGGCTCCGGCGTCACGGTAGGAGCGCCGCGAGGTGATGGCGTCGACGGTGTCGGCTACCGCCACGATGCGGCCGTTGGAGGGGATGTCGTCTCCCTCGAGGCCGTCGGGGTAGCCGCTGCCGTCCCAGCGCTCGTGGTGGCTGCGCACCACGGCCCGGACCTCCTCGAGGCCCCCCAGGGGGGTGAGGATGGTGTCGCCGAAGACGGTGTGTTGCTGGATGTGGCGGAACTCCTCGTCGGTGAGGCGCCGGGGGGCGTTGAGGATGGCCTCGCTCACACCGATCTTGCCAATGTCGTGCAGCATTGCCTCGAGGCGCAGCTCCCGCAGGTGCTCCGCAGACATGCCCAACTGCTCGGCGATGGCGACGCTGAGGGCCGCGACGCGGCGGGAGTGGCCCGCGGTGTACTCATCCTTGGCTTCCAGGGCCTGCACGAGAGTCTCGACGGTGCCCAGGAAGGCTTCCTCGAGCTGGCGGTACAGGGCTTGGTTCTCGAGGGCGATGCCCGCTTGCAGGCCGATGGCGGTGAGCAGCTGCAGCTCCTGCGAGCCGAAGTCCCCGACCCCCGTGTCGCTGGCTGCGGTGATCATGCCGCGGATCTGGCGCAGGGAACGGATGGGGGCACAGAGGATGGAGCGCACCCCCGCCAGGTGCAGGCTCTGGGCCTGGTCCAGCGGGATATCCGAGGCCACGTCCTCGACCAGCACGGCGCGACCCTCGCTCATCACCTGATCGACCACCGAGCGGGACACGGAGAAGCCGCTGCCAGCCAGCCCGTCCCTGGGGTGCACGTGGCGGACCTCGAGCTTCTTGGTCTGCGCGTCGATCTCGGCGATGGAGACCACGTCGGCGCCGATGGTGCGCGACACCAACTCCACGATGCTCTCGTACAGGGCCAGCTCATCGCGCCCGGAGTGCAGCAGGTTGCCCAGCTCGTAGAGGGTGACCAGGCCCTGGTAGGCCCGGCGCAGCTGCCGCGAGCCCAGCTCGCTGGAGGGCTCGGCGAACAGGGGCAGTCGGGCGCCGGAGTCGGTGGTCAACGACTCGGGATCGAGCAGCAGGCTGTCGCCGTGCAGCGGCTGACGCGCCAGGTCCGCGGCGAACCAGAGCCGGGTGGAGCCGATGAGCACCTGCTGGCCTTCACGCAGGTAGGCCCGCTGGACCTTCTCGCCGTCGACCCAGGTGCCGTTGCGGCTGTGCAGATCCTCCACGTAGACGCGACCCTGGCTGTCGCGGTGGAACACCGCGTGGTGTCTCGAGGCGCGAGGATCGGCCAGGCAGATGTCGTTGGTGGGCTCGCGACCCACGAAGGCACGGCGCTCGAAGGGGTGCTGGGCCTCCGCACCGCGGGGAGCTCGGACACAGAGCAGGGCCAAGGAGTCCTCCATCAGACTCGGGAACCCAACGAGTGTAGCCCGGAATGGTCAGAATGGACACGCTGAGCCGGTACAGGTCGCGGGTAGTGGGCTTCGGCCCCGACGGGCGCAGCGCAGACCGTTATGCAACGCACATGGATCGCCTCCTCATCGAAATTCGCCGCCCTGGTCAGCCCGCGGAGCGCATCTCGCCCTCCCGCGCCCTCTCCATCGGCCGCGCCCCGGACAACCACCTGGTCCTCGATTTCCCCCAGGTCTCCTCCCACCACGCCCGCATGTGCCCCGAAGCCGGCGCCTGGTGGATCGAGGATCTGGGCTCGAAGAACGGCACCCGCGTCAAC
>CAZHIK010000830.1:0-4443 GCA_964532635.1 uncultured Enterobacterales bacterium | reverse complement strand
GCGGTGGCGACGATGTCATCTGCGGCGATGGCACCTACAACACCCTGGACGGCGACGATGGCGACGACCTGCTCTTTGGCGACGACCCGACGGACACCAAAGACGGCGTCATCGGCACCAATGACACCTGCGACTATTACGGCACCAACAACAACTGCGACACCATCTTGCTGTCCAGCGCCACCCGCCCCCTGTCCTGCCCCCCGATGTAGCTGAGTGCTCGAAGCACAATGCCCGTCAGACAACGCCGGGAGCGCACCGAGCGCGCTCCCGGCCCACCCGTGCCGAAAGCAGAATGTAGGGGCGGGGTTTACCCCCGCCCGCATCACGTCGACCCCAACTGCGCTACCAGCCACTGGTCCAGTGCCAGTACCAGAAGCCGTCGACGTGGCACAGCCCGTCGCAGGTCCCGCCTTCCCAGGTCACCCAGCTGTCGATGACGGCCACATCGACCTCGCCGTTGACGTGAAGCGACAGGCCCACGATGTCCTCGCCGTCCCCCACCACATCCGCGTGGCAGTACTTGCAGGTCATGCCCCGGTCCAGGTGGGCCCGATGCTCGCCGGTCATGTCGCCCCAATCCAACACATTGCTCTCCAGGCCTTCGTGGCAGTCGTTGCAGGCCGCCGCTTCCTCGTCGTGCTCCATGCGGCCGTTGGCGGCCTGGCCGTCGCCGTGACACCACGAGGACACGCAGGTCTGGGAGTCGTCCCAGCCCACCGTGGTGTCGATGCCGCCAGAGAAGTCGGTCTCGGACCGGGCGGGGGTGTCGTCACCCAGGAACAGGTGGCCTTCGCTGAGGATGTCCGCAGGCATCGCGTGGCACTGCACGCAGCCGTAGGCGGCGTGAACCTCGGTGTCCACCACGTGCTGATGGTGCACGCCGAACCAGGCGTCCTCGCCGTCGTCGTCCCCCGAGATGTGCAGGGGCGGGGCCCCCGTTTCGTTCTCGCTGCCGCCGTGGCAGAACAGGCAGTCCTCCCGCCAGCCCTCGGAGTGGCAGTCATCGCAGCCCACCGCCCTGCCCTGCCCGGTCAGGTCTTCACCGTGGCAGCTGGTGCACGCCTGGGTCTGCAAGCGAGCCTCGGGCCCGTGCACCGACGCCTCGGCGTAGTCGTCGGGGTGGTAGCGGTCCGGCGCGGTGTCCTCGGGGGGGACGCTGTCCAGGGGCTCGCTGTCGGGGGGGCTGGTGTCGAGGGGAACCACGCCGGGGGCCCTGGCGCATTGGCAGCCGGTCAGGAGCAGAACGAGGATGAAGGGCACGCGGTACATGGCAGCTCGCAGCTAGTCGGGATCGCACTCGCCATCGCAAGGATGCACGATCTCACCCTTCACGAACAGGTGGGCCACCTGGTCGAACATGGTCTCGGTGAGCACTGCGTCGTTGTGCACGCCGTTGTCGGTCTCCGGGATGGTGTTCTGATCCGAGGGGAAGTAGGCCTCGAGGTTCTCGGGCACGCGGATCTGCACCAGCGAGGGCTCGGTGGTGGGGCCGGTGATGGTCTCGAGCCCGTAGACCGGGTCGGTGGCCTGTTCGAGATGGCTGGCGCCGAGGGTACGCGACAGCAGGTCGGTGGCCATGTTGGGCACCTGGCAGTCGCCGATGGCCTCCTGCAGGATCACCAGCTTGGTGTCGGCGTCGGGGTAGTCCGGATCGTTGTTGAGCATGGTGCCCAGGCTCGAGGGATCCGAGAAGTCGAAGTAGCTCTGCACCGCAGCCAGGAACACGTTCTGGGTCATGGGGTCGGGGTAGAGCAGGTCGATGAGGGTGTCGAGATCCCGGAACTGGGTGGAGCGCTGGATCATGTGGGACCAGCCGGAGCCGGGCACCGCCAATACCCCGCGCTTGATGCGCGGCGAGACCGCGACCTGGGAGGCCCCCTGGATGCCTCCGAGGCTGATGCCGTAGTAGTACACCCGCTCGGGATCGATGAGCGGCTCCTCCACCGTGCGCCCGATCTCGGGGGCCAGGGGCAGCTCGTCCAGGGCGAGCTCCACCATGGCCATGGTGTTGATGTGGCTCTGCACCAGGCGGTCGGTGACCACCGTGATGCGGCCGATGTCGGTGAGCACCTCGGAGATGATCAGGTCGATGTCACCGCCGGACAGGCCGATCCAGTCGGTGGCGATGAGTACACCGCCGAGCTCCGCCGCCAGGGGCTGGGTGAGGCTCTCGGCGGTGCCGCTGTCGAGCATCCACTCGCCGGTGCCGAACAGGCCGTGGCCGATGACGATCAGCGGCAGGCTGCCCTGGGTCTCACCCTGGGGGGGGATCACCATGGTGAAGTCGGCCTCGACCCCCTCGTCCTGCAGCACGATGCCGCCGTCCTCGTCGCGCTCGAGGGCGTTGTCCGCGTTCAGGAAGCCGGGCGCGGTGAGGGTGCCCTTGACCAGCCAGGCCACGTACTCGTTGGGAGCCTCCTCTACCGAGTCGATGGTGAAGGACACACCCTCGGCCTCGATCTGCTCCAGCGCCTGGCTGCGCATGGAGCGGATGGGGCCCAGCACGAAGTCGCTGGATGCCACCTGGAACTCCCAGGCCAGCAGCAGCTCCTCGCGAGCCCAGCCCGCGGTCTCGGCCGTGGTGAACAGCTCCTCGTAGCGGGAGCGCATGCCCTCCACGGTCTCGTCGTCGGTGACGATGCCGTCCCGCAGGGCCACGAACACATCGGGGCTCACGAGCGGAGCGCCGTCGACGTCGGTCAGCTCATCGCTGAGCAGCACGAGGTAGCGAGCCCCCATCTCCATGGGGGCCAGGGGCCGCAGGATCAGAGGGTGGCGTGCGTCGTAGCTGCTGTCATCTCGGTTGTTCTGGTCCATCTCGGTGAGCAGGGGGATGGCCTCGCCGGTCTCGGCGTGGATCAGGGCGAGGGGGGCCCCAGGCTGCACGGTCCCTTCCTGCTCTCCCCAGCCCGACAGGAACTCGGACGCGATGTCTACGCCCCAGTTGACCAGGATGGGGCTGACCGGCGACACACCGTCGGCGAAGTCGAACATCGCCGGGTCCACCGGCAGATCGCCATCGGGGCTGTAGAAGTCCTCCACCTCGTAGTCCAGGCGCAGCCCCGTGGGGGTGTCGGCCTCGACCGTGTAGTACAGCGACGGGTAGGGCAGGAAGCACTCCTCGGCGGTGCTCAGGGGGTTGCAGGCACTGTCCCACTCGATGGCCCAGGGCTCGGCCGTGTCACCTGTGTCAACGGGCTGCGTCTCTCCGGTGTCGTCCGGCGCGGGCTCGTCGGTCTCCCCCGGGCGATCGATGGTGGGATCGGCCGGCGTAGACCAGGGCAGCTCACCGGTGAGGGGATTGCAGCCGAGCAGGCACAGAGCGAGGAGGGGACTGACGCGCATGGAGGCTCTCCGTGAGAGCCGACATCATAGACCACGCCGCCGAAGCCAGCGGGTGCCCGACCCGAAGACCACTCCGAAAGCGAATGTAGGGGAGGGGTTCATCCCCTCCCGGATCGCTACCTGCCGCGCGGGAGCACTTGAAGTGCTCCCCTACGTTCAGTCTCGACGCGTCCTGGCCAGCAGCGCAGGAAGGATCAGGGCCAGGAGCACCAGCCCCCCGACCTTTCCGCCACCGCTCGAGCATCCCTTCTCATCCTCGGGCTCCTTGGGCTCCCCGGTGTCCTCGGGGCCGCCGTCACTGTCGCCCGGCGGGTCGCTGTCCTCGGGCGGGTCGCTGTCCTCGGGCGGATCGCTGTCCTCGGGCGGGTCGCTGTCCTCCGGCGAGTCCGTGTCCTCGGCCCCTTCGAGGTCCTCACCGTCGCAGTCCTGGTCGATGCCGTCGTCGGGAATCTCCGGCGCGCCCGGGAACACGCTCGCGTCACCGTCGTCGCAGTCGCTGCTGTCGGAGACGTGATCCGCCGGAGCCCCACAGGCCTCTGCGCTGCTGTCGGGATCGCCGAAGCCGTCCCCGTCGCTGTCGGCGTACCAGGTAGCGACCGCGGTGCACTCCCCGTAGAACACATAGACCGCGCCGCTGTCGGTGCCCTCGTCGTCCACGCCCTCGGCGCCCACCACCAGGTCGTCCACGCCGTCGGCGTTCAGGTCGCCGGCGAGCGCCACCACCAGGCCGAAGCCGTCATCCTCGGCTCCGTCCGAAGCCAGCAGCTTCACCTCACCGCGGGGCACCACGCCCCCAGAGCTGCCCGGGTAGACGTAGGCCGCACCGGAGCCCGAGCCCGCGTCGTCGTCGTCGTAGGCGCCCACCAGCACCTCGGGCAGCCCGTCGCCGTCCCGGTCGCCCGCGCTGCCCACGGCATAGCCGTAGCGGTCCCCGCCGTAGCCGTCCGAGGCCAACAGCTTGGTGTCGCCAGCGCTGTCCAGCCCCGTGGCGCTGCCGGGGACCAGGTAGGCCGCCCCCGCGGCAGAGCCGTGGTCGTCCGCGCCGCTGGCGCCGATGATCACGTCGTCGTAGCCGTCGCCGTCCACGTCGCCCGC
>CAZHIK010000829.1:0-4455 GCA_964532635.1 uncultured Enterobacterales bacterium | reverse complement strand
AGGCGCCCAGGGTGCCGCGCAGCAGCGCACTCTCCATCTGCAGGTTCATGGCGAACAGGGCCACGGTGCGGCCGGGTTCGAGGCCGAGCAGTGCGGCCCGCTGGCCGGTGGCCGCCACCACCACCCGCGAAGCCCCCGCCGGGGCCGCGCCCACCGCAGGAACGATCCGCGGATAGCCCTCGGCATCGATCCAGCAGAGGAACTTCAGCGTCTGCAGGCCCCGCAACAGACCGACCGCCCACGGGCGCAGCGCCGCGGGTTCACCACGGCGGGCCGCCACGGGGCTCGCCGCACTGGCTCCCAACGCCCCCACCAACATGCTCGGCACCGACAGGGGCGCGGGCCCCTGCAGCGACACAAGCTCCATGCGGTGGGCGGTGTGGATCCCGAAGTAGGCGTTGTAGCGGAACATCGGCCGCGCGTTGAACCCGTCCAGCGCCGCCCCCGTCGCGTGGCACTCCAGCCAGCGAGCCCGGCCCGCCCAGATGCGCCGGTCCAGTGTCATCACCAAAAAGCCCACCCGAGGCTCCCGGCGCACGTTCGCCTTGCTCGCCCCCTCGGTGAACTGGCCCCACCACAGCGTCGAAGGCGCTTCCGCGGTCAGCGTGGTGATCAGGCTGACGTGGGGCTCCCCGTCCGGGTTGACGGTGGCCAGCAGGCCGATCTTGGCATCGGGGGCGAAGGCCTCGACCTCGGCGGGCTCGAAGTGGGACCTGACGCTCATGACTGCACCCCCGGGCCGTCGAGATGAACGGCCACGGACGTGGGCACCGACGCCCGCGCCTCCGCGACCAGCCCGTCCAGCTCGGACGCTGACATCAGGCGTTCACCCTCGTAGCTCCAGGACATCCCGAGCCGACGGTACTTGTCCTGGCACAGGTTGTTGAAGGCGCACAGGTCCCAGCGCAGCACCCGGCCCTCGAGCCTCGAGCTCACGAAGTCTCCGATGGCCCGCAGGTTCTCGGCCGTCGCCGTCACCCCCGGGATCAGCGGAGTGCGGATCCACAGCGGCGGCGAACCCATGCCATCCGCCCACAGCCTCTCCAGGTTGCCCAGGATCCGCCCCAGCCCATGGCCGGTGTGGCGCTCATGGGCCTGCTCGTCCATCAGCTTCAGGTCGTACAGCACCAGGTCGGCCCAGGGCAGCAGTCGCGCCAGCACCGCCTCACCGCAGTGACCGCAGGTGTCCAGGGCCGTGTGCAGACCGCGCGACCGGCAGCCGCGCAGGAAGGCCTCGACGATGGGGGCCTGGCGGGTGGGCTCGCCCCCCGAGGCCGTGACGCCGCCACCGGAGCTGTCGTAGTAGGCGCGATCCCGGGCCACCTCGTCCAGCAGGGACTCGAGGTCCCGCACGACCGCCTTGGGCTCGATGGCGGTGGTGGGACAGACTTCCCAGCAGGCACCACAGCCAACGCAGCGCGCAGGATCCACCCACAGGCCCTCGCGCACCGGCTGGATGGCTCCCTGCTCACAGACCGCGCGGCAGCTGCCGCAGCCCATGCACTTCCAGTCGTGCCACACGGCGCGGGGCTCACTGTCGATGCTCTCGGGGTTGTGGCACCAGTCGCAGGCCAAGGTGCAGCCCTCGAAGAACACGGTGGTGCGCAGCCCGGGGCCGTCCTCGGTGGACATGCGCTGTACGGAGAAGACGCGGGCGGTATGTCCGTTCATGCCGCCCCCCTCAGACCGAGCACCGGTGGGTCTCGCGGGCGATGATCTCGTCCTGCAGCTCCCGTCCGATGGATGTGAAGTAGGCGTTGTAGCCGGTGACCCGCACCAGCAGGTGGCGGAAGTCCTGGGGCCGACGCTGGGCTTCCCGCAGGATCTCGGGGTCGAGCACGTTGACCTGCAGCGCCGTGCCGCCGTTGCGAGCGTAGCCCATCAGGAATGCCTGGAACTTGGCCCTGCGCTCGCGGCCCCGCAGCATGGCGGGGTGGAAGGTGATGGTGTGGGACGCGCCGTTGGGCAGGCAGCACAGCCAGTCCTCCCAGTCGCCCTCACCGTCGGCAGCGTGGCCCCCCAGCACGGTGCCCACCGAGTTGGCGTTGGCCGTAGGCCCGTGGATGTCCGCCCCGTTGCTGGGGCAGATGGCGTTGGACAAGAAGCGCCCGCGGGCTCGACCGTCCGGGGTGGCCGCCAACACGTGGCCGTCCCCCACCCAGTAGTTCCACGACAGCATCCCCGGTCGCCCGCGGCGCCCGGTGCTGGTGGTGTGCTTCCAGCAGGCCTGGGTCCACAGCTGCATGACCCGCGAGGCCATGGCGTCGGCCTCGGGATCATCGCGCCCGTACTTGGGGGCCCGATGCAGAGCCCGGGCCTGCAGCTGCTCGTGGCCCTCCCAGTTGCCCCGCAGCGCCTGGATCAGCTCACCCACACTGCAGGCACCCTCGTCGAACACCAGGTACCGAACGGCCAGCAGCGAGTCCACGGTGGTGGCGAAGCCGATGGCCTCGAGGGTCACGAACGAAAGCTCGGCCCCGCCCTGGGTGATGTCCAGCCCCTGCTCCGCGCAGCCCCGCACCATGCAGCTCAGGTAGGGTGTGGGCGAAAAGCGGGCCCGGATGCGCTCGCTCCGCTCGTACAGCTCGAAGGCTCGGGCGATCAGGGCCTCGGTCTGGGTGGCGTAGGCCTGCCACAGCTGCTCGAAGTCGGTGAACCCCGTTGCGTCGCCGGTGGCCGGGCCGTCCTGCTGGATGGGATCGTGCTCGCCGGTCACCGGGTCCACCGCGGGGAGCAGGTCCTTCCCCCCGGTGAGCGCCAGCTCCACCGCCTTGACCAGCTCGATGTTGATGTCCACCGTGCCCGAGCGGTCGTTGCCCTGCATGGTGTTCTCGAGGCAGCCCACCGGGGCGTAGTCGTGCACGTTGGCCCGGTGGATCAGATGCTCCACGCCCGCCTCGCGGGCCTGGCGCAGCAGCCCCGCCATGGAGCGCTCGTCGAAGTTGAGCAGGAAAGGCGCCCCCTGGCTGCCGGCGATCATCTCCACCACCCGCTCGAGCAGCTCGGGGGGGGAGCCGCAGTGCAGCCGCACGTTGGGCTTGGGCTCGAGGATCGGGCTCATCTGGTCGATGACCTCGAGGATCGCCCAGGTCAGATCGTTGGTCATGTCCCGACCACCAGGCCCCAGGCCCGACAGGCTCACCAGCTGACCGAAGCCGGCCGTGATGCCCTGGTTGCCGCCGACCTGGATCATGGCGTCGTAGACGTGGTTGGCGTGGACCCAGAAGCAGCGCAGCAGCTCCTTGCCGAGCTCGCGGTCCATGCCCTCGGCCAAGGAACGCTCCCAGGTTGGCAGCAGGTACTGGTCCATCCGGCCGAAGCTCACCCCGGCGCCGGGATAGCACTCGTCCGAGATCACCAGCATGTGGTTGATCCACAGGGCCTGCAGCGCCTCCCAGAACGTGCGCGCGGGCTTCCAGGGCACCCGATCCAGGTTGGCGGCCATGGTGCGCAGCTCCGCGGCGCGCCGGGCGTCATCGGCCTCGGCCGCCAGGGAGCGACAGAGCGCCGCGTAGCGGGCCGCCAGCTCCCGGGGCATGGCGGCCGCGGTCATCATGGCCCGCAGCTGGGCTCCCCTGGGCCCCCAACGCTCCCGCCGCGACAGGGCTGCGTAGTGCTGCTCGAGGTCCCGGTGCACCCCCTCCCAGCCCAGCTCGAGCAGCCGGGCGTGGCCTGGGATCAGGTGGCCCGAGGTGGCCCCCGCGTTGCCGTAGCCGTGGCGGTGGAACCACTGAGCGGCGGCTCGGGCCTCGGACACCGCGGCATCCTGTTCGCGGGCTTCCTTCTCGCTCCAGCAGCGGGAAGCCTGGATGGCGTGGCGCCCACCGGCGATGAGATCCCCGGGCAGGATCTCCTGGGGCACTTGGTTGACCATCACCTCGCGGACGAACCAGGCGCGGCGCTCAGGCAGGCTCTTGCGCCAGAACCCCCGGGGCAGCGCCACGTCGTGGGCCGCCTGCAGCAGCGAGGAGCGGAAAGGCTGCAGGAACGCGTAGGTCTCCGGGACGATGTAGTAGCTCAGCTCCTCGTACAGCACGTCCCAGGGCGCCCCCGTGGAGAAGCAGGCCCACTCGTTGTTCCAAGGCCGCTCCACCCCGCGGAAGAAGTGATCCCGCAGCCACTGGATCCGCGGTGAGAGGCCGTGGGGCTGCTTGATGTGATCGAGGGGATCTGCGGCTGCGACCATACTGGCTCCCGAGGCAGGCCGCTCCAATGTAGCAGCGGATTGCGGGACTCTAGACGCTCACCTGCATCTTCGGACTCGCGTCGTTGTAGACGCTCTCGTCCAGCGCCCCCTCGCTCTTCGAGACCACCGCGGTGGCGGCCAGGTCGCCGCAGACGTTGACCGCGGTGCGGCACATGTCGAGCACCCGGTCCACGCCCAGGATGATACCGATGCCCTCCAGGGGCAGCCCCACCTCGTGCAGCACCATGGAGAGCATGATCAGCCCTGCG